>NZ_CDWWXB010000009.1:16531-23446 GCF_977971855.1 Frankia sp. CoWAU3
AACCCGAACGAGTTCGACAGCGCGGTGCCCGGGCGGATGGTCCGGTTGTCGATCCGCACGACGTCGAGCGCGATCTCGTCGTCGAGAGCGTCGAGGTTGCGCGTCGCGGGAACCAGGTGCTCCCGCAGCGCCAGGACGCTGAACACGGCCTCTACCGCGCCGGCGGCACCGAGCAGGTGCCCGGTGGTCGACTTGGTCGACGTCACCGCGATCTCGTCGATGTGGTCGCCGAAGGCGCTGCGCAACGCCAGCGCCTCCGCCGCGTCACCGGCGGGGGTGGACGTGGCGTGGGCGTTGACGTGGACGACGTCACGGGGTTCCAACGAGCCGGACCGCAGCGCCGCCCGGATCGCCCGGGCCGCGCCGGCACCGGTCGGCTCCGGCGCGGCGATGTGGTAGGCGTCCGAGCTGATGCCGGCGCCGGCCAGGGTGCCGTGGACCCGGGCACCGCGGGCGGCCGCGTGCTCGGCCGCCTCGAGGATGAGGATTGCCGCGCCCTCGCCGAGCACGAAGCCGTCCCGTGCCTTGTCGAACGGACGGGAGGCGGCCTCGGGTGCGTCGTTGCGGCGGGACAGCGCCTGCATCTGCGCGAAGCCGGCCATGGTCAGCGCCGAGATCGCCGCCTCGGTACCGCCGGCGATCACGACGTCGGCGCGCCCGGCCCGGATGATGTCCAGCGCCAGCGCGATGGCCTCCGAGCCGGAGGCGCACGCGCTGACCGGGGCGTGCACCCCCGCCTTCGCGCCGAACGCCAGGCCCACGGTGCTGGCCGGGCCGTTCGGCATGAGCATCGGCACCAGGTGCGGGGATACCCGCCGGGGGCCCTTCTCCCGGATCACGTCATGCTGGTGGAGCAGGGTGAGCACGCCCCCGATCCCCGAGGCCACACACGCGGCGAGGCGTTCCTGGTCGACCTCGGGTGAGCCCGCGTCAGCCCACGCCTCACGCGCGGCGGTCAGAGCCATCTGCTGGCTGCGGTCGAGGGTACGAGCCTCGACCCGACCCAGCGGCGGCTCGACCGCCAGCGGCGCGGCGATATGGACCGGGAGCTGCTCGACCCAGCCCTCGGTGAGACGCCGGACGCCGGAGCGGCCCGAGAGCAGACCCTCCCACGTCGAGGCGACATCGCCACCGAGGGGAGTAGTAGCCCCGAGGCCGGTGACGACGACCTGCCTGGGGGTCGTGGTCACGCCGCGACACCCGCCCGCTGGATGTAGGAGACCGCGTCACCGACGGTCTTGAGGGTCTTCACGTCGTCGTCCGGGATCTTCACCCCGAACTTCTCCTCCGCGGCGACGACCACCTCGACCATGGACAGCGAGTCCACGTCCAAGTCGTCGATGAAGGTCTTGTCGGCCGTCACGTCGGCCGGGTCGACACCGGCGACCTCTTCGAGGATGACGGCAAGACCGGCGAGGATGTCAGCTTGGGACATGATCGTTCCTCCTGATGGGATGTTGTCGGTCGGTGGCGGGTGGTGCGCGGGGCTGCCGTGTACCAGCGCGGAAGCGCGGGCGCCTGGATCAGGGGCGTGGTCGGGCTGATGGTCATCGGACGCCTCGCCGCAGTGCGGTGCGGGACGGTCACGGTGCGGTGTCGAGGGTTGGTCGAGGGTTGGTCGAGGTTGTCAGGGGCAGCGCACGAGCTGCCCGCAGTAGGTCAGGCCGGCACCGAAGCCGAACAGCAGCACCGGGTCTCCCCGGCGGATCTCGCCGCTCTCCAGCAACCGGCTGAGTCCCAGCGGAATGCTTGCGGCGGAGGTGTTGCCGGCGTCGACCACATCGCGGGCAACGGCGGCGTTCGTAGCGCCGATACCCGTCACCAACGCTTCGACGACCCGCAGGTTAGCCTGATGCGGAACGATACCCGCGAGGTCCTCGGGTGCCACGCCGGCCTGCTCGCAGATCTGGCGGAGAACCGGGACCAGGGAGATCGCCCAGCGGAACACCGCCTGGCCCTCCATGCGGAAGGAGTTGTCGCCGTAGCCGGGGACCTGGATCGTCTCGGGCCGGGATCCGTCGTGCCCCCAGACCGCCGGGCCGATCTCGTTGGTCTCCGCCGGGCCGATCACGACTGCTCCGGCACCGTCGGCGAGCAGGATGCAGGTGCTGCGATCGTCCCAGTTGGTGTAGTCCGACAGCCTTTCGGTGGCCACCACGAGCACGTTGCGCAGGGTGCCAGCGCGCACCATGTCGGCGGCCGTCGACACCGCGTAGCTGAAACCGGCGCAGGCGCCGTTGATGTCGAACGCCCCGGCCCGGCCGGCCCCGATGCGATGGGCGATCTGCGGACCGGCACCCGGGATCTGGGAGGGAGAGGTACAGGTCGCCCCGATCACCAGATCGATCGAGTCGGCGGTGAGGCCGGCGGCGGCGAGCGCCTTCTCCGCGGCCGCGGCGCCCATCGCGACGATGGTTTCCTCGTCGTCGGCGATACGCCGGCTGGCGATGCCGGTACGGGCCTGGATCCAGGCGTTGGAGGTGTCGACCCGTTGGGCGATCTCGTCGTTGGTCACCACCCGGGCCGGACGGTAGACGCCGAGGCCGAGCATGCGGGCACCGGTCAGCTCGGTCATGCCAGCGCTCCCACCAGGGCGTCGTCCGTCGTCGAGCCCGGTGGAGTTCCGGGGGTTGGGTCCGCCAGGCTTGCCAGGCTCGCCGGGACCGCGCTCAGGAGTTCGGCGCCGAGGTACTCGGCGACCAGCTCGCGGGCCGCGGGCAGGTCGTCGGGGCTCTTCACCGCGTGGATCGTGACACCGGGCAGTTCCCGGCGGGCGATCCCGGCGAGAGCGCCGGCCGGGGGGAGTTCGATGACCGCACCGACCCCGAGATCGCGCAGCGTCGCGAGGCACAGGTCCCACCGGACCGGCGCCGCGACCTGGGCCACCAGCCGGCTGATCAGCTCGGCCGGGTCGGTGACGATCGCCCCGTCGGCGTTGGACAGCGCGGCGGCCCGCGGTACCCCGGGCCGGAGGCCGCCCGCGACCGCGGCCAGCGCGTCGCGCGCGCAGGACATGTGCCGGGTGTGGAAGGCGCCGGCGACGGACAGGGGACGCAGCCGGACACCCGCGGGCGGCTCCGCGGCGAGCCGGGCGAGGTCGCGGGCGGTGCCGGCGGCGACGATCTGCCCGGCACCGTTGCGGTTGGCGGCGGTCAGGCCGAGTTCACTCAACCGGGCGGCCACCGCCTCGGGATCACCGCCGAGCAGCGCCGTCATGCCGGTCTCGACCCGGGCGGACGCCTCGGCCATCGCGCGTCCCCGCAGGGCCACCAGGACGAGGGCCTCCTCGGCAGTGAGGGTGCCGGTGAGGGCCGCGGCGGTGATCTCGCCGACGCTGTGACCGGCCAGCACCAGGGTGTCCGGTCCGACCGGGGAGGTGACCGGCAGCCCAAGCTGTTCGGCCGCGATCAGCCCGCTCGCGACGATCAACGGCTGGGCGATCGCCGTATCCCGGATCGTCTCGGCGGGCGCCTCGCACCCGGCTTCGAGCAGGTCGATCCCGACTGCGGCGGACCACCAGCGCAGCCGTTCTTCCGCCCCCTCGAGACCGCGCCAGGCGCGGAGCTGTCCGGGGGTCTGTGCACCCTGGCCGGGCGCGAGGATCGCGAGCACCTCTTCACCTAACCCCTCACGAGGACCGGTTGTCGCTGGCGGCCACTCACCGATGTGTCGACCGGCTGTTGTAGGTGTCCTACAAGCCGATCTGTTTGGATCGGACGTTGCTGCGCGACGCCGACATCGGCCTGGAATGGCATGACGGACCTGCAAAGTAGTTCGATGTGACCATTCTCGCGCGGGGGTGAGAGGGTCGTGGGACGACTTGAATGATCATGTTTTGCCTGTAGGTAACACACCGTCGAGGCGTCCCAGAACGAGCGCAATATGCAGGATGAAGCGTTCGCGGTGGTCCGCCGGATCCAGCCCGCACACCTCGGCGGCCTTACGGAGTCGGTAGCGGACCGTGTTGGTGTGGAGATACAGCGCCCGGGCCGTCGCCTCCAGCGACGAGCCGAAGTCGAGATAGGCCCCGGTGGTCTCCAGCAGCGGGGTACCGGCGTCGCGCAGCGGGGCGTACACCTCGTCGATGAGCGCCCGCCGGGCGTCGACGTTCCCCGCGAGGGCGAGTTCCGGGAGCAGAGCGCGGGCCATGACTGGCCGGGGTGCGGCCGGCCAGGCGGCGACCACGTCCGTGGCGGCGAGGGCGACCCGCGCCGCGTGCGGTGCCCCGGTCAGGTCACCGACCACCGGGCCGACCACCACCGGGCCCGGCCCGCAGGCGGGAAGCAGTGCCCGGGCCGCGTCGAGGACGGTGTTCACTGGCGCGGTGCCGCCGGCCGGGCGGGTACCCGCGGTGGCGGGAGGTTCGACGCTGTTCTCCGGCTGGAGGGTCATCTCGGGACGGCCGATGCCGTCCCTGCCGGCAGTGAAATTCCCGCCTACCACCATCACCAGGCGATCGTGGTGGACCCCGGCGAGAACCTCCAGCTGGGCCATGCGGGCGAGCCGGTGCACCTCATCGACCACCACCTCCGGCGAGTTGCTCCCGGCCGTGCCGACGATGACGGTGACGGACGGCGGGTTACGCCAGCCCACCGCGGCCGCCCGTGACGGCAGCGCCCGGTCGACCTCGCCCCGGACCACGTGGTCGACGACCAGCGCCTCCAGCCGGGCGTCCCAGGCACCGCGTTCCTCGGCGGCGCGGGCGTAGACGACCGCGCCGGCAAACGCGATGTCACGGGAGTAACGCAGGACATCGGCGAGCAGCCGTTGTTCGTGCTCCGGGCCGGCCAGGTTCGGCACCTCGGCCTCGATCGCCTCCACCGCGACCCGGACCAGATCGACGAGTCGGCGGAAGGTCACGGCGCGGACGAGTTCCCGCGGGGCGACCCGGAAGACGTCCTCGGACAGATCCCGGGCGTGTTCGGGCCGCCGGCACCACTCCACGAACGACGAGATGCCGGCCTGCACCACGAGCTGAATTCCGGCGCGGTGACTCGCCGACATGGCCGGGAACCAGGGCAGCGCCTCCGCCATCCGGGCCGCCGCCCGGGATGCGAGCATCCCGCTCGACCGTTCCACCCGGCGGATCACCTCGCTGGTGCTTTCTCCGCCGGATGTGCTCCCGGTCGATGTGGGTCGGGCCTGGTCGCCGACGGGTCTGGGGCTGGCCCCGCCGGCCGACCACGGGTTGCCCAGATCGGGGATACGCGGCTCCGGGTAGTCGACGGATTGCTCCGGCACCGGCTCGGTTTCGGGGCTCGGCTCGATCTCGCCTGCCGGTGTCCGGACGGGGGGCGCTCCCGGTTCAAGGCGGGCTGTCCCAGTCACTGTGTCCGAGGAGGAATCCGAGGAGGAGGCTGCCACGTCCGTCAGCATGCCTCAGCCGTCCCGCACCCTGTGTATTGCCGGTCCCGTCATGTTGCCGGCCCCGTCATGTGGCTCCGACGGGTGGTGCGGATGGGGGCCCGGTCCTGATCGGTCGGGATGCCCCGGTCGGTCGGGCCTGGTCCCGGGCGTGGAATTCACCGAACGGGGATGGTGTCGAGGCGGGAAAGGCCACAGGAGCAGGAGCAGGAGTAGGCGTGGGAGCGGAGGCGATGCGGGATGCTGCGGGCATGCGCGAGGTGAGCATTCGTGGAGACGGGATACGGCTGGGGCAGTTCCTCAAGCTCGCGGATGTGGTCGAGGCCGGATCCGAGGTGAAGGAGCTGCTCGCGGGCGGGATGGTGCGGGTCAACGGGGAGGTCGAGACCCGGCGGGGCCGGCAGCTCGCGCCGGGGGACGAGGTTGCCGTGGCCGGCGAGGCACTTCGGGTCCTGTGAGCCATCGCCACGACTCTGCTGGTCGCCGGGCGTCTGCCGGTCGCCGGGCGTCAGAGCCGGTCGGAGTAGGTGGCCGCCCAGTCGTGGACCTTTGTCACGTAGGCCCTGGTCTCCTGGAAGTCGGGGATGCCCCCGGCGGTTCGCACGGCGTCCGGGCCGGCGTTGTAGGCGGCGAGGATCAGCGAGACCCGGTCACCGGGTAGATACCCGACCTCCTGGGCGAGCCGGGCCTCGTAGAAGGCCGCGGACGGGATGGCGTCGAGCGGGTCGAGTGGGTCGGTGATCCCGTCGTGGTTACCGTCGATCCCGAACTCGGCCCAGGTGGTGGGGAGGAACTGCATGATGCCCCGGGCGCCGGCGCGCGAGACCGCCTGCGCGTCGAACTTGCTCTCCACCCGGGCCTGCGCCGCGAGCTGCGCGGCGGTCAGGACACCGTAGGTCGCCGCCGCGGACCGGAAGACCGGGACCAGATCGTCGGGCACGTCGACGTGGGGGTACCGCAGCACGCCGCAGCCGCTCATCAGGGTGATGACGATGAACGCGGCCAGGGGTGAAAGCTGCTGCCTGCCGAGCGTCATCTAGCGTCCCTTGGAGGTGTATAGTGACCATGTGAACCTCAAGGAGTGGGCCGAGTCGCAGGGCGTGTCATACACATCGGCGCGCCGCTGGCACCGCGAAGGCACACTCCCCGTCCCCACCCGCCGGGTTGGCCGACTGATCCTCGTCGGTGACGTCGAGGCGCGACCGGCACCGGCCGGCGTCACAGCGGTGTACGCCGGGGTGTCGTCCGCCGACCAGAAGGCCGACCTTGACCGGCAGGTCGCACGGATCACGACCTGGGCAGCCGGGCAGGGCATGGCCGTCGGCAAGGTCGTCACCGAGGTCGGCTCGGCACTCAACGGCCACCGGCGGGAGTTCCTCGCGCTGCTGCGCGACCCGCAGGTGGCGACCATCGTCGTCGAGCACCGCGACCGCTTCGCCCGGTTCGGCGCCGAGTATGTCGAAGCGGCGCTGTCGGCGCAGGGCCGGCGGCTGCTGGTCGTCGACCCGGCCGAGGTCGACGACGACCTGGTGCGCGACGTCACCGAGATCC
>NZ_CDWWXB010000009.1:23663-24674 GCF_977971855.1 Frankia sp. CoWAU3
TGACGTCGCTGTGCGCCCGGTTGTACGGTCGTCGGGCCGCCGTGAACCGTGCCACGCGTGCGGTCGCCGCCGCCACCGAGGCAGCCGAATGACGACGTTGCAGGCGTACCGGTTCGCGCTCGACCCGAACGGCGTCCAGCTTGCGGGCCTGCGCAGGCATGCGGGGGCGGCCCGGTTCGCCTACAACTGGGGCTTGGCCCGGGTGAAGGCGGCGCTCGCCCAGCGGGACGCCGAGAAGACGTACGGCCTGGCCGGTGATTTGCTCACCTCGGTGCCGTGGACACTCCCGGCGCTGCGGCTGGCGTGGAATGCAACCAAGGGCGACGTTGCGCCGTGGTGGGCGGAGTGCTCGAAGGAGGCGTTCTCGGCCGGGCTTGACCAGCTCGCCCGTGGGTTGAAGAACTTCACCGACTCCCGCAACGGCAAGCGCAAAGGACGGCGGGTCGGCTTCCCGAGGTTCAAGAGGCGGGGCAAGGCCCGCGACAGCTTCCGTTACACCACCGGCGCCTACGGGCCGGTCGGCGACCTGCACGTCAAGCTGCCCCGCATCGGCCGGGCCAAGGTTCACGAGCCGATGGGCGCCCTCACCGGACGCCTCGGCAACGGCCGCGCCCGGCTGTTGGGCGCGGCGGTATCCCGCACGGCAGGCCGCTGGTACGTGTCGTTCACCGTCGAGGTCGAGCGAGAGATTCCCGTCCAGCCATCCCGGCGGCAACGCGCCGCCGGCCCGGTGGGCGTCGAGGTGGGCGTGAAGCACCTCGCGGTGCTGTCGACAGGTGAGACCATCGCCAGCCCGAAACGGCTCGCCGCCTCGCTGCGTCGCCTGCGCAAGACGTCGCGGGCCTACGCCCTGTCCAAGCCGGGCAGCGGCAGCCGGCGGCGGCGGGCCGCCGCCTTGGCCCGCATCCACGCCCGGGTCGCCCAGCAGCGGCGCGACGGGCTGCACAAGCTCACGACCCGGCTCGCGAAGGCCCACGACACGGTCGTCGTCGAGGACCTGCACGTCGCGGG
>NZ_CDWWXB010000009.1:25131-28941 GCF_977971855.1 Frankia sp. CoWAU3
CGGTCTCGGTGAGACCGGCGTGCCGAGCCCAGGCCGCGGGACCGCCCCAACCGGCGTCGACACCGGCCAGGAAGCCCCGCATGACCTCGGGCCGGCAAGCCAGGTGGCCCGAGGTGAGCAAGATCACCGAGTGGTTATAGGACGGTCGGTCGGCCAGGCGGGCGTTGACCCGGTCGATGCGCTCGTTCGTCTGGACGTAGTCGGCGACGATCGCCTCGGGGTGCACGCCGACGAGACTGAGGAGCAGGGCCGCGAGCACGCCGGTACGGTCCTTTCCCGCCGCGCAGTGGAACAGGGCCGGGCCCGCCGTCGGCTGGGCCAGCAGGCGCAGCGCCCTGGCCACCGAGTCCCCGGCCAGGCGCAGGTAGTCCAGGTAGTGCTCGATCCGGTCGGCTGAGTCGCGGTCCTTGACGATGGCAGGGTAGCGCGGGTCGTCCGGCATCACCCATTCACCGGGGAGAAAGGACAGATTGTGGTAAGTGACCGGTTCGTAGGCGAGCGGCCCGCGGCCCTCCCGCTCCGCTTCCTCCTTGGCCCGTAGGTCGATGACCATGCGTAGCCCGAATGTCTCCCGCAGCGTGAGCACGTCACCGTCCGTCAGGGCCTGGACGGAGTCGGTGCGCAGGAATACCCCCCATCGGGTGGTTGCACCGTCCAGGGTGGGCAGCCCACCCAGATCTCGTGCGTTGTCGCAACCCGACATGTTGAACCATCGCTCCACACGCTGATCGTAGAGCCCGAGACGGTGCCGCCGGGCCCGTTGGACGCAGCCGGGTCAGGGGTGCGGATCAGCCGCACGGTGGGGCGCCCCGCTGACTGGGCGGAGGTTTGGCGAGCCTCGCCGTCGTGCGTGCTCCACCCGACTCGGGTTGCGGCTGGTCGGGTTGCAGCTGCCCGGGTGCGACGTGCCCGGGTGCGACGTGGATCGGCCGGGCGGGCACCCCGGCGACGACCTGCGCGGCCCGGATGTCGTCGGTGACGACGGACCCAGCTCCCACAACCGCCCCGTCGCCGATGCTGCGCAGGCCGACGATGCTCGCCTGCGCGCCGATCCACGCCCGCGCGCCGACGGCCACCGCACCGGAGAGCCGGGCCCCCGGCGCGACCGTGACGTAGTCACCCAGGCGGCAGTCGTGCGCCACGCTGGCGCCGATGTTCACCACTACGTGCCGACCGGTTTCGACGTTGGTGGTGATGCTGGCGAGAGCACAGACGACGGTACCCGGCCCGAGCTTCACGTCACCTCCGACGCTGGCCCGGGGGTGGACGAGGGTCGCCGGTCGTCGGCCGCGGGCGCTGGCGTACCGGTCGACGCGGGACCGGGTGGCCGCGTCGGCGAAGCCGATCAGGTAGTCGGCGTCAAGTCGATCGAGTAGGTCGAGCCCACCGAGGAGAACGGCTCCGCGCCGGGCGAGTGGATCCGGGTCCACACGGTCGTCATCGACGAAGCCGAGGATGTCGTAGCGGGGCCCCTCGGTGGCCGCGTTGACCGCCTCCACCAGATCGAGCAGCTCCCGGCCGTGCCCTCCCGCGCCCACGATGACCAGCGAGCGCAGGTGAGCGGGCACGCGGCGACCGTAGCCCCCGATCTAAGCGAGTTCAATCTGACACTCAGAGTAGTTGGATGGGCCGTCCTGGCTGGCGTGGTGTCGCTCTTCGTGAAGAGATGGCCGATGTAGGCGACCGATCATACTACTATCTGTATCATCATGATCTCGAAGGGTGATGAATGGTGAAGGTAGTCGTGACGGGTGGGGCCGGCTTCATCGGGGCCCACCTGACCAGAGCGCTCCTCGCGGCAGGCACGGAGGTCGTCGTGATCGACGATCTCAGTACCGGGGCGCTGTCGAATCTCGCCGGGCTGCCTGCCGAGCTCGTCGTCGGCAGCGTGACCGACCGGACGCTGGTCGAACAGGCGTGCACCGGGGCGTCGAGCATCGTGCATCTGGCTGCCCGGCCGTCGGTCGAACGGTCGTTGCTCGACCCGATGGCCACCCACGCGGTGAACGCGACCGGCACCCTGACGGTGCTCGGCGTCGCCCACCGGGCCGAGACGCACGTCGTCGTCGTGTCCTCCTCATCGGTTTATGGCGATCGGTCGGCCGCTGGCGATCGGTCGGCCGCTGGTGGCGCGGGTCCGCTGCCGCCCTCGGCGGGCACCCCGTGCCTTCCGCGCAGTCCCTTCGCGGCCTCGAAGCTCGCCGCCGAGGGATATGCGCTGTCCTACCAGGCCAGTTTCGGTCTGCCGGTGCTTACGGTCAGGCTGTTCGACGTGTTCGGCCCCTACCAGTCCGCCGGGCACGCGTACGCGGCCGTGGTGCCGACCTTCATCGAGGCCGCGTTGGCCGGCCGGCCGCTGACGGTGCACGGGGACGGCCGGCAGACGCGCGATTTCATCCCTGTCGAGCTGGTCACCGGGATGCTGTGCGATGCGGTGTGCCGCCGGCTGACCCATCCACACCCGGTCGACATCGGGTCCGGGACCCGTACCGATCTGCTCACCCTGATCGCCCGGCTGGAGGGGATCCTCGGCCGGCGGCTGGTCGTCGAGCACGCCGCGCCCCGGCCCGGGGAGATCCGGGACTCCCAGGCGGACACGACGACGATGCGTTCGCTGTTCCCGGACGTGACCGGGGCGGCTCTCACCACCGAGTTGGCGGCAACCGTGACCTGGTACGCCGACCGACTGGGGGCGGACCGCGCCGGGCCGCCAGCCGCCGGGCCGCCGGGCGCGACGCTGCCCGCGTCCGCCGTCCACGGTGACCGGGATTGAGCCTGGATGGCGGATCATCCGCCGGCATCCGACAAACTCTCGGCCGTCCAGGCACTCCCGCACCACCAAGCTGTCTTGGCCGTCCCTCGCGGGTGGCTGGGCCGTCGTTTGGCGTGCCCGGGGTCAGACTGGGCCCTGGCGCCGTTCTTCTGGCGTGGTCGGATCCTCCGGCGGCTCCGCACCAGGCCCGAACCCAGGCGCCCAGATTTTCCGCAGCGGCCTGCCGTGCGGGCACGTCCCCCGCTCGGGCACCCGCTCGACGCTGCCTGTGGCATGCAACTGGGCGCCACGGCGACGCCGGCACTTGTTGCAGGCCACCAGCGACAGCATCGGCACGACCGGCTCCGGCCCGGTCGGGCCGCGGTCGTCCGCCGGCCCCGGCTCAGGCGGATCGCTGGTCATTTTCTCTTGGTGATTCGGTTAGCCCCGCCGCACGTCGGGCACTTCTTCTCCTGCGTTCCCGAGTAGCCGCCATCTTCGTCTGTCTCGACCCGTTCGGCGACCACGTTCCCGGTGCCGTTGCAGGTTGGGCAGTCCGCGGTCTCCACCGGCTCCAGGTCGGCATGCCCGGCCTTCGCGCCCCGCTTGTCGTAGTCCTTCTCGACGTCGGGGTTCCCCTTGGATCCGGCGGATCCGCCTTTGCCGCCGCGTTTGACGCTGTCACGGCCGGTGGAGGCTCCACCACTGGTCGACCCTCGCTTGTTCCACGCCATGGGTTTCTCTCCGTCTGCCGTCGACCACTCCCCGCATCAACGGTAGCGGCGGAACACTCAGCCTGGTACCAGAGCAGCCGGCTCCGTTACCGGCGGCAGAGAGGTCGGCCCTCGGCCAACGGCGTGCTCCGGGAGGCCTACTCGGCGCGGCTGATCGCGTAGACGGCGTGATCCTCTCTGTGGAGGAACTCGCTGCGGATGTACACCATCCCGAGACGTTCGGCGACTCGGACGGACGCGGTATTGGCCGGGAGGATGACGGAGACGACCTCGGCAAGGTCGGGTTGCGCGGCGAACGCCCAGGCGATCGCCGCCCGGCCGGCC
>NZ_CDWWXB010000009.1:29066-31807 GCF_977971855.1 Frankia sp. CoWAU3
GGCCGGCCGATGAACCAGACCGCTTCAACGCCTGGCCATCCCGGTTCGGCCCACAGCCCGGCGCGGCCGGCAAGCTGCCCACTCGCCTTCTCTACGACTGACCAGGGGCCGACGCCGGTAAGTGCCCAGCAGCCGATGTTGCCGGCCATAGCATGCCAGATGTTGTCAGGGTCGGAACGGCCGCCGATATGGCGGGTGAACTCGGGATCGGACCAGATCTTGGTGTAGCCGGCGACGTCGTCGTTGTGAATCGGTCGCAGGATGAGCCGGTCCGTCGTCAGCGTCGGGATGTTCACTGGACTCTCGTCCCCGCGGGCAGGGCACAGCACTCCTCGACGAACGCGGCGACCGTGGGAAGCGCCCGGTGAGCGGGCGTGAACTCGCCGACGCACTGCCGAAGTCGCGCTACGACAGTGTGGGTGGGTGCTACCGGCGAGGTCCCGAGGATGCCGAGCGCGATCCTCGCGGCCTCTTCCGGCTCGGCCCTGTGGCCAGTCAGGTGCAGGAGGGCTTCGGGCACTGCGGCGTGCTGGGACTCTTCAACGGTGTAGTCCCCGCCTCGCCGCCGATAGCCCTCCATCGCGATTGGCGCCCACTCACGAGCCATAGCAGCATCACCCATAGTGATCGCGATCCCGGAGCGGAACATGGCCACGGCGGCCGGGCCGACCGGCGTTTCCCCGGGCAGGGGCGCCATGGTGCACGCCGTGGCTTCCATGCTCAGGCAGCTTGAGAAGCCGCCGGCTTTAGCCGGCGGAGGAGTCATCCGGTCCAGCGCGTTTCGAGCGCCGTCATGGTCGCCGGTCTTCGCGAGAGTGCGCGCCTCGTAGGCAGCGATCCGTGCGTTCATGTACGGATCGGAGATGTGGGCGACAGTACGAAGGGCCTCCAAGGCTGGTCCGTACCGCTGCCGCCAGTAGGCGATGCTTGAGCGGAGCGCGGCGATGGACAGGATCAGTACCGGGTCGCCGACATCCTCGGCGTAGCGGGCCGCGAGTCCGGCGAACCGGCGGGCGGAGCGCCGGTCGTCGGCGTTGAACGCCAGCCGGCCGAGGAAGTAGGTGTACTGCCCGCCGAGCGTGGTGATCCGGTTTCGAGCCTCAGGGGCGACCGGCCCATCGAGGATGGTGGTGATCTGCCGCCAGCGGGCGCCGACCTCCGGCAGCAGCGAAGCGTGCGGTGCCGAGCCGTACATCCGGGCGATCTCGTCGGCGTCGGCTTCGAGTTCGTCGAGGGTCGCTGTGGTGACCGCAGCGTCCATCCGTGTCCGCGTTGATGCAGCCAGTGCTGACAGCGCGGCGAGCTAGAAGACTTGTCGTCTGTCCGTCGTGCCCTCCGTTCGGTCTCCCTCCACGGCTTCCAACCTGGCCTGCCAGGCGGCAAGCTCCCCGTCGGTCTGCCGGTGCTCATCGAGCGCCTGGCACAGGTCGGCAGACGGAAGCTCCCCGTTTTCCGCCTTGGATATTCGGGTGCGGTGGAACCCGATCTTCCGGCCGGCGGGCCGCCGAGATCCTCGACGTGATCGAGGGGTATCCCGAGTATGACCGGCTGAGGACGTCGACGCTGCGGTACCCGACGTGCTGGGCGACGTTCACCGGCTACCCGATCGTCGCCGAGTGGGACCTCGACGCCGACGGTCCCCGGCTGTTCGTCGAGGCGCTGCGGACCATGGCGCTCAAGGCGGCCGTGTACGAGCTCACCGGCAGCGAGGCCGCCGCCGAACTCGACGTGGCCGCCTCGGTCGATGAGATGGTCCACGCGCTCACCGCTCAGTTCACGATCCTCTCGCGGGTCCAGGCCGGCACCGGGACCACCTTCGTTCACTCGACCGGCAACGAGCGGTTCCGCTACGACCAGGACGGCTACACCGACCAGGCGTACCGGGCCGCGGGGTGGGGTGAGCCGCCGCAGCGGTATTGGATCGGCCAGGACGAGACCCGGCGTCGACTCGCCGTGCTGGACGGCCTGTACGAGTCGATCGGGATCTACCGCGGCGGCCGCTACCACACGATCACCTTCGGTCGTTAGCCGGCGGCGAGGGCCTGCCGTAGGGCGTCGACGACGACGTCCGGCGGGAACTTCGCGGACGCGGCGACCTCCGCCTCTCCCAGGGCGGAGGTCAGCCTGCCCGCGCCCGCGTGGCGGACCAGCGCCGTCATCCACCCGGCAAGGTCGGCCGGGTCGTCGGGGAGCTCGCCCGGATGCGGGCCCGGTTCCGGCGCGGCCGGCCACAGGTCACCCCCGCTTGCGTACCGGCCCGGGGGAATCCGATCTTCTCCGGGTGGACGCACACCGGCACCCCGGTCGCAGCGTCACGGCGGTAGCCGCTGGACGTGTCATAGGCGCTGCCCGGCCCGGGCCCGTCAGCGATATCGAACTGTCCCGGGCCGTGCACGTTCCCCGGGCACACCACGCAGATCAAGTTGTCGTCCCAGGGAGGGCCGATGTCGTCGCTGGACGTCACAGGCTCATCATCGTCAGCGGCTGATCGGGGTTCCGGTGCCAGCCCGACGCGCCGTACGGTCCTCAGCTGCCCCCGGCCGCCGCTGATCTGGCGACGGCTCAAGGCTGTGCCGGATGTGCGGTCGCCCGCCAGGACCCGACGATCCCAAACGTCACCGGGCCGGATGCGGTTGACGGTTGGACGCCGTGGGCTGGACGGGAATCCGCCCGGTCACGTCCGCGGCGGCCAGGGGTCCGCCTGCGGTCGCGCCCCCGTCCCCGGGTCGGTCCGCGCCGGC
>NZ_CDWWXB010000009.1:32089-34026 GCF_977971855.1 Frankia sp. CoWAU3
CCGCGCCGGCGAGGGCCGCGAGTTCGGCCAGCACCTCCTCCGGCGGGGCCCAGGGATCGAGGGCGAGGGCGTGGGTCGGGTCCAGGGCGGGCACGTCCACGTGCGAGATCAGCGGGTGGTGTGGTCGATGGTCGTCCTCGCCCGCACCGAGGAGCTCCTCATGGAGCTTCTCGCCGGGGCCGAGCCCGGTGTAGACGATCTCGATCGGCCGGTTCTCCCGAGCCACGAGCCGGGCGGCCACGTCCGCGATGCGTACCGGCTCGCCCATGTCGAGCACGAGGGCCTCGCCGGGTGATCCCAGCGCCCCGGCCTGCAGGACCAGTTGCACCGCCTCGTGGATGGTCATGAAGTACCGGGTGACCTCGGGGTGGGTGACGGTGATCGGCCCGCCGGCGGCCAGCTGGCCGGCGAAGACGGTCAGGACGGAGCCGTTGCTGCCCAGGACGTTGCCGAACCGGACGCTGACCAGCGTTCCGCGGGCCCGGCGGGCGAGGCACGCGGTGAGCCGCTCGGTGATCCGCTTCGAGTAGCCGAGGGCGCTCGTCGGGTTCGCCGCCTTGTCCGTGGAGATGTTGACCAGCCGGTCGACGCCGCAGGCCACGGCCGTCTCCAGGATCGTCAGAGTGCCCCAGACGTTGGTCTTCACCGACTCGCCGGGGAAGCGTTCGAGCAGCGGGAGGTGTTTGAGCGCGGCGGCGTGGAAGACGACCTCGGGCCTGCGCTCCGTGAACAGCGTGGTCATCAGGTCGATGTCGCGGATGTCGCCCAGCACGATGGCGTCGTCGTCGAGCATCGCCCGGCCGGAGATCGACAGCTGCACCGCGCGCAGTGCCGACTCGTCCCGGTCCAGCATGATCAGTTCGGCCGGTCCGTAGCCGGAGATCTGACGGCACAGCTCCGAACCGATCGATCCGCCCGCCCCCGTCACGAGCACCCGTCGGCCCGCGAGGTAGCTCGCGGCGGCGGACATGTCGGTGCGGATCTGCCGCCGGCCGAGGAGGTCGGCGAGGTCGAGGTCGCGGATGTCCCCGACGCCGACCCGCCCGTCGATCAGGTCCGCGACGCGGGGAAGCACCTTCACGGTCAGCCCGGCGCCCTCGGCGATTGCGCTGATCTCCCGCAGCAGTGGGCCGTCGGCGCTGGGGATCGCCACGAGCAGGGTCCTGGCCCCGGTCGACTCGGCGACGGCGCCGATCCGCTCCCGGCCACCACGTACCCGGACCCCGAGTAGCTGGAGGTTGTGCGTGCTCGGGTCGTCGTCGAGCAGCGCGACCGGGTAGCAAGGACTGTTCCGGGTGCGCAGCATGGCCGCCAGTACCCGTTCAGCCCCGTCACCGGCGCCGAACACGAGGAGCGGTTTGGCGTGCTCCCTGCTCGGCCGACGGAGGTGTTCCTCGGTCAGCCGCCAGAGGTAGCGGATGCCGAACATCACGACCAGGGCCACCGCGCCGCCCAGCGGCGGCACGCTCAGCGGGACGGGTCTCGGGGAGCCGAACGCGGCGATGACGACGACCACGCTGACGACCGTGAGCAGGACCGACACGAGCAGGCCGAGGACCTCCTCGAAGCCGCCGAAGCGGTAGCGCCCCAGGTAAAGGTGCAGGGCGGTGCCCAGGAAGTGGAGCACGCAGACGGCGAGCGTGCAGATGACCCAGAAGCCGAGATCGCTCAGCGCGCCGAGCGTGAAGTCCAGGCGGCCGATCTGGGCCGAGATGAGGCCCAGGACCAGCGCCGCACTGTCCAGAGTGATCTGCAGGCCGACCCGCTGACGGAGGTTGAGCCGGGAGACGCGCCGTGCGATGTGCGCTGTCCACCGACCATGACCCACTCCGTCTACTCTACGTCTCCACATGAGGCCATAGAGTAAGCGTGGCTAAGAGTAAAAGAATGACTACCCATCGAGTATGTTGAGTCGGTCTTCGATGACGGTGAGTGGT
>NZ_CDWWXB010000009.1:34287-36755 GCF_977971855.1 Frankia sp. CoWAU3
CGGGACCTGGGTCCCGGGAGGGTGGTCGACGGGTGGAGCTGCGCGACTACGTCCGTGTTCTGCGCCGAAGCTGGACGATCATGATCGCCGGCGTGGTCCTCGGCGGGCTGCTGGCCGCCATGGCGACCTGGCGAACGACGAAAGAGTACGCCGCCTCGGTGACGATGGTCGTCTCCTCGCCGGACAGGGGCGCCGGAGCCGCCTCGGCCTACCAGGGAGGCCTGCTCTCCCAGCAACGCGTCAAGTCCTATGCCGACCTGGTGGCCAGCGAGCGGGTGGCGACGGCCGTGATCGCACGCCTGCACCTGCACGCGACTCCGGAGGCCCTGCGGGCCCAGATCAGCGCGCACGCCGTCCCGGACACCGTGCTGCTCCAGGCCGTCGTGCGCGATTCCGACCCGAGACGAGCCATGATCATCGCAGATGCTGTCGGTGAGACGTTCTCCAGCACCATTGCGAAGATCGAGACGTCGTCGGCCGACGAACCACCCTCCGTGCGGGTGACTGTCTGGGAACACGCGAAGCTGCCCGTCTCGCCCGTCTCGCCCCAGCCGATCCGCAACCTCGCGCTCGGAGCGCTGCTCGGGCTGATCGTCGGCAGCGCCGCCGGGATCGTCCGATACCGCCTCGACACGAGCGTGTCCAGTGAGGACGACGCCCGTGAGACGACCGAGCTGCCCAACCTCGCCGTCATCGGCTACGACGGTGCCGCCGACCGGCATCCCCTCATCATCAATGCCAAGCCCCGCTCGGCCCGGGCGGAGGCGTTCCGCCAGCTGCGGACCAACCTGCAGTTCGTCGAGGTGGACACCGGACCTCGATCGATCCTGGTGAGCAGTGCGGTCTCCGGCGAGGGCAAGACCACCGTGGCCTGCAACCTCGCGATCACCCTGGCGCAGGGCGGTGCGCGGGTCTGCCTGATCGAGGGGGACCTGCGACGGCCGTCTTTCGGCGAGCACCTCGGGGTCGAGTCCGCCGCCGGGCTCACCTCGGTCCTCATCGGCGCCGCGGACCTCGACGACGTCCTGCAGCCCTGGGGGGAGGGTCGGGTCGGGGAGGGGCGCGTAGAGGTCCTCGCCAGCGGCCCCATCCCGCCGAATCCCAGCGAGCTGCTCGGCTCCAAGGGCATGGCCGGACTCATCAACCTGCTGTCCGCCCGCTTCGACATCCTCCTGGTCGACGCCCCGCCCCTGCTACCGGTGACTGACGCGGCCGTGCTCGCCACCCGGGTCGAGGGGGTTCTGCTGGTGACGCGGGCCGGGCGGACCCGCCGCGAACACCTCCGGCGGGCCGTCGAGGCGCTGCGGGCGGTTGACGCCCGGATGATCGGCACCGTGCTGAACATGGTGCCGGTCAAGGGACCCGACACCTACGACTACGGCCCGCGCGACGGTTACGTGTCACGCGGCCGGCACGCCAGGACCTCCTCGCCCCGAACCCTGGAGATCCCGGCGCCCGATTCCGGGGTCCGGCCTGCCCGGCCGGTCACCTCGCCTCCGTCGCTGCCGTCACCGGCTCCTTCTTCTCCGGCTTCGGCCGTGACGCCGGTTCCCGCCGCCATGGCGCGTCTCGGGATAGCCGACGGTGGCGACGAGTCGAGCTCAGCGCGAGACCCGCTGCCCGACGGCGCCACGCCTGTCCCGAGCGCCACGCCTGTCCCGAGCGGCGGACCGTACGTCAGGGTGCCGGCGGCACGCGGATCGGCCGAGGAGATCATATCCGTCGGTGTAAGGACACCGCGCGGTACGGACCCGGCTGGCGGGACGACGCCGGATGACAACGGCGCGGCCCGGCCGCCGTCCTCCCCATGACGGATTCGCCACCGGGGGAAAGAACCGGGTCCGCTCCGGGCCTGGATCCGGTGGTCCTGGATCCGGTTCCGGACCTGGACCGGGTTCCGGACCTGCTCACGCGGGCGCCCGTGGGTGGGCGGGACGTGGGTGGAGGTGCTGAGGCCAGGGCGGGGCAGCACCGCGTCGGCCGTGGTCGCCGGCGTCACCGTGGTCGTCGGCGTCACCGTGGTCGCCGAGCCCGGTACCGCCGGCTGGCCGCCGGGGTCGCGACGGCCCTCGTTGTGCTGGTGGCGATGACCGCCTGGGTGGTCGTGCGCGGAGTGCTGGCCAAGTCCCGTCTCGACGAGGCCAGGCAGCGGATCGCCGTCCTGCAGCGGCAGGTTCTGAGCGGAGACTTGCCCCGCGAAGCCGAGCTGCGATCGCAGATCGAGCAGATCCGGCGGCGGGCCACCGCTGCGCGGGCCCTGACCTCGGATCCGGTGTGGTCGGCGTTCGGGCGGCTGCCCGTCGCCGGTTGCCCGATGCGCTCGGCGGCGACGCTGATCCGAGAGGTGGACGCGGCCGCCGGCACCAGCCTGCCGGCCGTGGCCGACCTGGGTCCCTCCCTCGATCCGCGGGTGCTGCGCCAGCGTATGACGATCAATCTCCGAGCGCTCGCCGCGGTCCGCCGCCCGG
>NZ_CDWWXB010000009.1:37129-38288 GCF_977971855.1 Frankia sp. CoWAU3
CGGTGCTCCCCGACGGCACGTCGGTGGCCGCGGGGCACCTGGTCGATCTCGTCGAGTCGCGCGTCTATGGCGAGATCATGGACGCGGCCGCCCGCGACCGCTTCTTCGCCCAGGTCGGTCAGGCCGTCTATGCGGCCGTGGAGTCGGGAGCCGGCGACACGACGAAACTGGTGACCGCGCTGGGACGGGCCGCTCGCGAGGGTCGGCTGGAAATATCCAGCAACCACGCCGAGGAGCAGCGGATTCTTTCGTCCACGGCGCTGGGTGGTGCGCTGCCGGACGCGCCTGGGCCGTTTCTCGGGGTCGTCACCCAGAACGCGACGGCGAGCAAGCTGGACTACTGGCTACGGCGGCAGACCACCTACCGCATGCAGCGGCAGCCGAACGGCGCCGGCCTGGCGACGATCACGATCCGGCTCACCAACGCCGCCCCCGACGGGCTGCCGGCCTATGTGCGCCACCGGCAGGATCTCAAGGATGCCGCTGGGAATCTCCGGGCGCAGAACAATCTCTGGCTCTCGGTGTACACGGGCCGAGGCAGCTGGCTCGTCGGTGCCCGGCTCGACGGTGCGCCCGTCGGCCTCGCCGGCGGTTCCGAGTCCGGGCATCCCGTGCTCTCCACCTATCTCACCGTCGATCGCGGCCAGACCCGGACCCTGGAAATCAAGGTCCGGGAGCCGGTAGGCGGCCCGGCACTCACCGTGCGTCCACAGCCGTTGCCCGTCGCGGAGCGCCTGGAGGTGCAGGGGCTACCGGTCGTCCCTCCCTGGTCATCCCAAGGGTCGTCCCAAACCCAGAACTGACTACTCTGACTGCAGAGAGTTCTGGCCCTTCACTCGCATCGAGTCGCCCGCATCGGGGCCTGATCCGCTTCGTCCTCAACGCAGCGGATCGAACGGGGACAGCTCGGCCGCGGGCGCACCGGTGGCGATGGCGTCGGCGAGGAGGCGGCCGGTGACCGGACCGAGGGTGATGCCCCACATGCCGTGCCCGCCGGCGATGAAGACCCGCGGCGAGGTGGTCGGGCCGACCAGCGGCAGACCGTCCGGGGTGCACGGGCGTGGTCCTACCCACTCGGCGGTGCGGGTGTCCAGGTCCACCCCGCGCAGCAGGCCGCGGGTCGCCTCGACCACCGCCCGGATGCGCCGCGGGTCGGCCG
>NZ_CDWWXB010000009.1:38688-39897 GCF_977971855.1 Frankia sp. CoWAU3
CGAGGCCGCCGCGTTCCCGGACGCTGTCGGCGAGGGCGGCGACGAAGCGGCCGGGATCGCAGAACCGCTGGCCCTGCACGGATACGACGTACCGGACCTGCTCGGACAGCAGAGGTTCGAGGTCGCGGGCGGCCGCCGGGTCCAGCACCTCGGCATCGACGGGTTGGCCGGTCGCCCGGATCTCGGCGAGCTCCGTCAGGAGGGCGTCGAGGCCGGACCGGTCGCGATAGCCGGCCAGGAACGGGTCGGCGGCGCGGGTCGGCGCGGTCACGCCGCCCGCCGCGAGCTCGTCAAAGGCATCGAGAGCAGCGCGGGTCAACGGCACCAGCGCGCGCATGGCGGTTCGCCACCGCGCGGTCGTGCTGTGCCGGACGAATCCGGCGATGAAACGGGCGAGCCCCAGATCGGCGACCGGCGGCACGTACACCGGTGAGTCCGGGCGCAGGAGCACCCGCAGCCCGTAGCGCAGGACCGCGGGCTCCGGCAGGGGCGTCGCGAGCCCCGGGGTGAGCCAGCCGGCATTGCCCCAGGACGATCCGGCCCCGGCCCAGGTGGGTCCGGCGGTGAGGTGGTCGCGGTCGAAGACCGTCACCCGCCTGCCGCGGTCCTGGAGGAACCACGCCACGCACAGCCCGACCATCCCGCCGCCGATCACCGCGACCTGGTCGGGAACGGCGTGCCCCGGCCGCGGGCGTGACCCGTGCGGCGCGCTCAGCCCCGCGGCGTTCCCGGCCGGTCGGGTCGTGTCCGTCGATTCCGTCACGTCCGCCTCGATCGGGTGATTTCCCACCGCCGCCATTATCCTCCCGCGACGCCGGATCCGCTGTCTACAGCACCACCTCACCGGCCTTCCGACCTGTAATCCGTCGTCGAGTCCCCTCACCGGCCGCCTCGCCCGCGACCGGGGCCACCAGGCCCTGCTCACCGGGCACGGAATCGGCCGGACCCAGGCGGCGGTGTTCCTCGCCGAGATCGGGGACATCACCCGTTTCCCGACCCCGGGCATCTCGCCAGCTGGGCCGGGCTCACCCCACGTCACCGTGAGGCCGACACCACGGTGCACCGGGGCCACATCACCGAACAGGGCTCCACCCTGGTCCGCTGGACCGCGATCGAGGCCTCTCGATCCTGCCGGCGACCACCCCCGCCCTCGGCCCCACCAAGAGCAAGATCGGCGCCCGCCGCGGCCCGCACGCTGCTCACGTCCAT
>NZ_CDWWXB010000010.1:0-1714 GCF_977971855.1 Frankia sp. CoWAU3
GCGGACCTGGTGACGGCCCAGGATGTGACGCTCGGCCCGGGGGAGCGGGCGACGGTCGGAACCGGTCTGAGCATTGCCCTGCCGGCCGGGTACGCGGCGTTCGTCCACCCGCGCAGTGGCCTGGCCGCGCGGCACGGCCTGTCCGTGGTCAACGCCCCGGGAACGGTGGACGCCGGTTACCGTGGAGAAATCAAAGTCGTTCTGATCAATACCGACCGATCTGACACGATCATCCTGCATCGGGGCGACCGGATCGCCCAGCTGGTCGTGCAGCGCGTGGAGCACGCTGTGTTCCGGGAGGTCGATGAGCTGCCGGCCTCGGCGCGCGGAAGCGGCGGGTTCGGCTCCACGGGGGGTTTCGGGTCCGCCGGGGGGGCAGGAAAGGAGACCACCGGTGTTCGGACGAGGGCGTAGGGAGTTCGACCGTCGCGGGGCCTCCGAGATGGACGTCCCCGAGAAGGTCACCTCGCGGGGCTCGTCGGAGCCCGATGGTCCCTACGACATCGCGCAGGCACCCGATGACGACGTGCATCGCCTCGATCTCGGGTCGTTGCGGATTCCGGCGCTCGACGGCATGCAGGTGCAGTTCCAGGTCGAGGAGTCGACCGGCAAGCCGCTGACGGTGCTGGTGACCGACGGGCGCAGCGCGATGGAGCTCTCCGTCTTCGCGGCGCCGAAGAGCCGGGGCCTGTGGGACGAGGTGCGGGCCGAGATCCTGGAGACCATTCAGGGGGGCGGTGGGTCGGAGGCGGACGGTCGCTACGGCCCCGAACTGCGGATGAGCTTGCCGACCGGGCGTCCGGGCGAGACCGTGCCGGGCCGGATGATCGGTGTGGACGGTCCGCGCTGGTTTCTGCGGGCGGTGGTGACCGGCGCGGCCGGGCAGGATCCGGCGGCAGGCCCCCTCCTGGACGCCGCGTTGCGCAATCTGATCATTTCTCGTGGTGACGGCGCGATGCCGGTGCGGGATCCGTTGCCCCTGAGGCTGCCCAAAGAGATCACCGATCACCCCGATGCTTCCGGCGGACCGGTCGCCTCGGCGACCAGCGGACGGCCCGAGATGCCCGTGCGCGGTGCGCGTATAGCCGAGATCCGCTGACCGCCCTGTGCCCGGGGTCCCCGCATGGCGCCGAAGGCGCCATGCGGGGCGGGCACATTGAGCACCGGTCATGCGTTGCATGAGACGTGTTGAACGTGTTGGACGTGCTCGAGCCGCAGTTGCCTGCGCCGAGTCGCCGGCGAGCCGGATCGGAGGAGCCGTGGGCGAGTCACGCGGCTGGTTGGGGCGCAAGCTCCACAGACTGACAGCAGGGACGAGCGAGCTCGACGCCGAGGACCTCCAGGCGGCCTCGGCGGCGGCGGGTGCCGCCCCGATGAGCGGCTGTCGTGACCGGGACGAGATCTGCGTCGCGGGTACCATCCAGGCCGTGACGGTACGTGCGCGGTCGGGTGCACCGGCCCTGGAGGCCGACATCTACGACGGTAGCGGCACCGTCACGTTGGTCTTCCTCGGCCGCCGGGACATCCCGGGCCTGCGGGCTGGCGCGTCGGTCAAGGCCTCCGGGCGCGTTACCGTGCAGGAGAACCGTCCGATCATCTTCAACCCGCGTTACGAACTACTCCCCGTTCCGTCGGCGAGCGCCTAGGTCGGCGGGTCCGCCCAACCCGACGGGATCCCAACCAGACATGCCACGTACGCCATCTCCCGACACGT
>NZ_CDWWXB010000010.1:2241-5834 GCF_977971855.1 Frankia sp. CoWAU3
CCCACGGGGGATCATCGACAGCTCCGTGCCCACCGTGGCGTTCGTGACGGTGAACGCCGAGGCCGGACTGACCGCCGGCATCGCGGTCGCCATTGCCACGGCGGCCGCTCTGCTGGCGCTGCGCATCGTGCGCCGTGAGCCGACCCAGCAGACCTTCTCGGGGTTGTTCGCCGTGGCGGTCGCCGCATTCGTGGCCTCCCGTACCGGGAATGCGAAGGGGTTCTTCCTGCCCAGCATCGCGAAGAACGCGCTCTGGGGGGTGGTGGCCTTGCTGTCGATCGTCCTGCGCCGGCCGGTGGCGGGGTATCTCATGGCCGGTCTGGACAGCCGCTATGCGAGCTGGCAGCGGGTACCCTGCCAGCGGCGAGCAGCGGTGTGGGCGACAGTGGTCTGGATCGCTGTGTTCGGTGTGCGGTTCGTCGTGCAGGGGGTGCTCTACCTCGCCGACCAGCCCGGCTGGCTGGCCGCGGCCAACATCGCCCTGGGACTTCCGCTGTTCGGTGTCGCGCTGTTGGCCAGCTTCGCCATCGTCCGCCGGATCGCACCGCTGCCCCCCGCCGCCACCGACTCGACGGTCGTGGCCGGCGAGGTGCTGGCCGACGAGGTGCTGGCCGGGGACGCCCCGCGCGGCGAGCCCCCGCGCGGCGAGCGGCGGCCTGCCGGCTGACCGCCTCCGCATCGCCAGCCTGTCGCGCGTCAGCCCGGCGCGCCCGCGCCTGCCTGCGCCTGACCGAGCAGCACGGCGAGCTTCTCCTCAGCCTCGGCATTTGTCGTGACCGCGAGAATCTCGTCGCCGTCTTCCAACGTGGCGTCGGGCGAGGGAACGACCGCCCGTCCGTCACGCAGGATCACCACCAAGGCGCTATCCGCCGGCAGGGTGATCTCGCTGAGCCGCTGGCCGATCACCGGCGCGTTCTCGGCCAGCGTCAGCTCGACGAGGGATGCATCGCTCTGCCGGAACCGCATCAGCTGGACGAGGTCGCCGACGCTGACGGCCTCCTCGACCAGAGCCGTGATTAGGCGCGGCGCGGATACCGCCACGTCCACCCCCCACGACTCGGTGAACAGCCACTCGTTCTTGGGATGGTTGACCCGCGCCACTACCCGGGGCACGCCGAACTCGGTCTTCGCGAGCAACGAGACGACGAGGTTCACCTTGTCGTCCCCGGTGGCGGCCACCAGGACGGTGTACTCATTCAGCCCGGCCGCGTCGAGTTGGGACAGCTCGCAGGCGTCCGCGAGTAGCCACCGGGCCTCCGGTAGCGCGTCGGTCCGGATCTTCTGCGGATCCCGCTCGATGATGAGCACCTCGGAGCCGTTCTCCAGCAGTTCGGCGGCGATGGACCGGCCGACCTTGCCCGCCCCCGCGATCACCACCCGGCGCACACTCATCGCTTCTCCTCTTCGCGCGGCATCGTCTACCTGGATCTGCCCAGATCTGCCCGGATCTACCCGGAGCCCCTGCCGTCCGGCCCGGTGCGCAGCACCGTGTCCGCCTCGGAGGCGTGCGCCTTCGTCACTGCCACGTGCACCACGTCACCGTCCTGGACGAGGGTGCGGGCGTCGGGCAGGACACCCTCGCCGAACCGGGTCACGCAGACCACCCGTACCCCGGCGGACTCCTCCAACTCCCGGATCCGGCGGCCCACCCAGGCGGGTCCGGGTGGGATAGCGGTCAGCAGCACCGAGCCCGACGGGTCGGACCACTGCGGCGTGACAGTGTCGGGTAGGAGCCGGTCGAGGATCTGGTCCCGGGTCCAGCGCACCGTGGCGACGGTGGGGATCCCGAGCCGCTCGTAGACCTCGGCCCGGCGGGGATCGTAGATCCGCGCGACGACCCGCTCGACCCCGAACATCTCGCGGGCCACCCGGGCGGCGATGATGTTCGAATTGTCCCCGCTGGAGACGGCGGCGAACGCGGCGGCCTGCTCGATGCCCGCCTCGATGAGGGTGTCGCGATCGAAGCCCATCCCGGTGACCCGCAGACCGGTAAAATCCTGCGGTAGCCGCCCAAACGCGGCGGGGTTCTGGTCGATGATTGCCACTGAGTGGCCGAACCGTTCGACGCTGCGGGCAAGCGCGGAGCCGACTCGGCCGCAGCCGAGGATCACGACATGCACAAGGGTTGAGGGTAGTCCGATCCGGGCTGACCGGCGCAGGTCACGTGGCCGGATCTCCGGATACGGAGTATCTGTGTGCCACGTCACACTGGTGCTGAACTGCGTGGCTGGCGTCGGTAGCATCGCCGCGTGGCGCTCACGGACCGCCTCAAGCGCGGTTTCGTCGGTCGACCGATCGGGAGCGACCGGCTTGGGGAGACATTGCTCCCTAAACGCATCGCTTTGCCCGTCTTCGCGAGCGATGCCCTTTCCTCGGTGTCGTACGCGACCGAGGAGATCCTGCTTGTCCTGTCGCTGGGTGGGCTGGCCTTCTACCACATCTCGCCCTGGCTTGCTGGAGCCGTCGCCATCCTGATGCTGACGGTGGTGGCGTCCTACCGGCAGAACGTGCACGCCTACCCGAGCGGCGGCGGCGACTACGAGGTCGTCTCGGTCAACCTGGGCCCGCAGGCCGGCCTGCTGGTGGCCAGTTCCCTGCTGGTTGACTACGTCCTCACGGTCGCGGTGTCGGTGTCGGCCGGTGTCGCGAACCTGACGTCCGCTATCACCGGGCTCGCCGCGCACAAGGTGCTCCTCGCGGTCGTCATTGTCATCCTACTGACGATAATGAACCTGCGTGGGGTGCGCGAGTCCGGCACGGCGTTCGCCATCCCGACCTACGGCTTCGTGCTCGGTATCTTCGTAATGATCGTCACCGGGCTGGTCCAGGCGGCCGTCGGTCATCCGCCGCGGGCCGAGAGTGCCGGCTACCAGGTGGTCGCCGAGCGTGACTACGCGGGATTCGCCCTGGTGTTCCTGGTGCTGCGGGCGTTCGCCTCGGGATGCACGGCGCTCACCGGGGTCGAGGCGATCAGTAACGGGGTGCCCGCGTTCCGGAAGCCCAAGAGCCGCAACGCCGCGACCACCCTGCTGATGCTGGGGCTTATCGCAGTCACGATGTTCGGCGGCGTCACCGCGCTGGCTCTGATCTCCGACGTGCATGTCGCTGAGCACACCGGGGACCTGATTGGCGCCAGTGGTGAGCAGCCGACCGTGATCGCCCAGGTCGCCGCCGCCGTCTTCGGGGACGGATCGCCCGGCTTCGGCTACATCGCCGTCGTCACCGCTCTCATCCTGATGCTGGCGGCGAACACCGCCTTCAACGGCTTCCCGGTGCTGGGTTCGATCCTCGCCCGCGACGGCTACCTGCCGCGTCAGCTATACACCCGCGGTGACCGACTGGCCTACTCCAACGGGATCGTGCTGCTTGCCGGCTTCGCGATCCTGCTGATCGTCGTGTTCGACGCGCAGGTCACCGCCCTGATCCAGCTCTACATCCTCGGGGTCTTCATCTCGTTCACCCTCAGCCAGACCGGGATGGTGCGGCACTGGACACGCATCCTGCGTTCGGACGACCCGGTGGCGTCCGAGCCGGCCGCCCGCCGGCGGATCCGCCGGTCTCAGGCGATCAACTTCTTCGGCGCCTGCCTCACC
>NZ_CDWWXB010000010.1:5995-7952 GCF_977971855.1 Frankia sp. CoWAU3
TGGATCGTCTGTCTGGCTATCCCGATCATCTTTCTCGGGATGCGGGGGATCAGGGCTCACTACGACCGGGTCGCGGTCGAACTCACCCCGGAACCCGGGCCGCCGACCCTGCCCTCCCGGATCCACGCCGTCGTCCTCGTCAGTAAGATCCATGCCCCGACACTGCGGGCCCTGGCCTACGCCAAGGCGTCGCGGCCGCACAGCCTCGTCGCGGTCACGGTCGCCGTCGACCAGGCGGAGGCCGATCGGCTCCGCAAGGCGTGGACGGAGCGGGGGATCACCGTCGATCTCGTGGTGCTGGCCTCCCCCTACCGGGAGGTGACCCGCCCGGTGCTGGACTACGTCGCCCGGATCAGGCGGGAGAGCCCCCGCGACGTCGTCGCCGTCTACGTCCCCGAGTACGTCGTCGGTCACTGGTGGGAGCATCTCCTGCACAACCAGAGCGCGCTGCGGCTCAAGGCCCGGCTGCTCTTCCAGCCCAGCGTCATGGTCACCAGCGTGCCCTGGCAGCTCGCCTCGTCCAGGCTGGCCGAGCAGCGGTTCGAACGGACCGGGGCGGGCGCGGTGCGACAGGGCCGGGCCACGCTTCCCGGCCCGTTGGAGCGGAAGCGGTGAGTCGACAGCGTCGGCCCGCGCGATCGCGCGTCTCCGGGGGCACCGCACGGCAGGCCCGCGTGCCGGGGACCGCGGTCGGCTCGCTGCTCGACCTCGACGTCGGGCCGGTGGCCCACGGCGGCTTCTGCGTCGCCCGCTCGGGCGGTCGGGTGGTGTTCGTCCGCCATGCCCTGCCCGGCGAACGGATTCGTGCCCGAGTTACCGACGCCTCCCACGAGCGGTACTGGCGGGCGGACGCGGTCGCCGTCCTGACGCCCTCGCCGGACCGGGTGGTCGCGCCCTGCCCGCACGCCGGTCCAGGGTTGTGCGGGGGGTGCGACTGGCAGCATGCCGGCCTCGCGGCGCAGCGGCGCGGTAAGGCCGAGGTCGTGGCCGACGCCCTTCGGCGGTTCGGCGGCCTCGACGCCCGGGTCAGCCCCGCGCACGCCGGGTCCGGCCTGGGGACGGCGGCCGAGGCCGGACCCGGCGCCGAGCCGGCGCTGGAGGTGCTGGTCGAGGCGGTGCCCGTCGGCGCCCCGGAGCGGCTGACCGGATCCGACCGGTCCGGTGGCGCCGACGACGGACTGGCGTGGCGGACCCGGATGCGCTTCGCGGTGACCGGCGGCGAGGTCGGGCTGCGGGCGAGCCGCTCGCACGAGGTGGTGGCGGCGCCGGACTGCCGCATCGCCCACCCCCTCGTCCTCGCGGCGCTCGCCGGCCGGCGGTTTCCTGGGGCCGACGCCGTCGAGGTCGCGGCCAGCCCGGCGACCGGGCAGGTGGCCGTGGCGGTGCATCCCGCCGGTGCCGGGACGGTCGTCAACGACGAGCACGCCGGGACCGGCGAGGATCCCGGGGAGGTCGGAGCCCCCGGGGAGGTCGTCGAGGTGGTGGGGGGCGGAGGTTCCGGCTCGGGCCGGAGGTGTTCTGGCAGGTCCATCCGGCGGCTCCCGGCGTGCTGGTGGACGCGGTCCGCGAGGCCCTGCGTCCCCGAGCCGGGGAGACCGCGCTCGACCTGTATGCCGGGACGGGCCTGTTCGCGGCGTTCCTCGCGGAGGATGTCGGCGCCGCTGGCCGCGTCATCGCGCTGGAGTCCGACGCCGCGTCGGTCGCGGCCGCGGCGAACAACCTCGCCGATCTGCCATGGGTCTCGCTGCGGGCGTTGCGGGTGACACCGGCTACCGTTCGTGGGGTGGTCGCTACGGGCGGGCCGGCCGGCCGGATCGATCTCGCGGTGCTCGACCCGCCGCGCACCGGGGCGGGCCCGGCGGTGGTGGCCGCGCTGCTCGCCCATCGCCCCCGCGCGGTCGCCTACGTCGCCTGCGATCCTGTCGCGCTGGGTCGGGACCTCGCCGCCGCGGCGGCC
>NZ_CDWWXB010000010.1:8325-12729 GCF_977971855.1 Frankia sp. CoWAU3
CGTGTCGCCCGCGCGCCACGCCGACAGAGTGTGTGCATCCGCGTACTCGGATCCGGACCAATAGTGGACAACCGGGGAGGTGGATTCTACCGCGATCAGGCCTATTGCCTGACGGTCTACGAGGAACTCACATGTCGGGTGCCCGTCTGCAAGGGGCCAGACGGGCTGCGTAGACTTTGCCGGACCCGGACCGATCCCCTTTCGGGAGAGGGAGTTCACGCCGTGTCGCTTCTGTCCACGATCAGTAGTCCGCAGGACGTCAAGCGCCTCGACCACGAGGAGCTCGCCACCCTGGCGGCCGAGATCCGTGATTTCCTCATTCACGCAGTCGCGCGTACGGGAGGTCACCTCGGGCCGAATCTGGGGGCTGTCGAGCTGACGTTGGCAATACATCGTGTGTTTGATTCGCCATTCGACCGCATCCTTTGGGACACTGGTCATCAGTCCTATGTGCACAAGATTCTGACCGGCCGGGCGGACGATTTCTCCGGGCTGCGCCAGCGGGGTGGCCTTTCCGGCTACCCCAGCCGGGCCGAGTCCGAGCACGACATCATCGAGAACTCGCACGCCTCGACCGCCCTGTCCTACGCCGACGGGCTGTCGCGTGCCTACGCGCTGCGTGGTGAGGACCGGGCCGTCGTCGCCGTCGTCGGTGACGGCGCCCTGACCGGCGGGATGTGCTGGGAGGCGCTGAACAACATCGCCGCCGACGACCGGCCCGTCGTCATCGTCGTCAACGACAACGGCCGCTCCTACGCACCGACGATCGGCGGCCTCGCCGACCACCTCGCCGCGCTGCGGCTGGCGCCCGAGTACGAGCAGGTCCTCGACGTCGTCAAGCAGGTCCTCGGCCGCACTCCGCTGGTCGGCCCCCCGCTGTTCGACGCGCTGCACGGCATCAAGAAGGGCATCAAGGACGTCGTCCAGCCGCAGGGCATGTTCGAGGACCTCGGCCTGAAGTACGTCGGCCCGGTCGACGGCCACGACGTCGTCGCGGTCGAGTCGGCCCTGCGCCGGGCTCGGGATTTCGGCGGGCCCGTCATCGTCCACTGCGTGACCCGCAAGGGCTTCGGCTACCCGCCGGCGGAGCAGGACGATGCCGACAACTTCCACGGCGTCGGCATCATCGACCCGGCGACCGGCAAGCCGGTGTCGACGTCGAAGACCATCAGCTGGACGAGCATCTTCTCGGACGAGATCGTGCAGATCGGTTCCGAGCGGCCCGACGTCGTCACGCTGACCGCCGCGATGCTCCAGCCGGTTGGTCTCGGCGCCTTCGCCAAGGCCTACCCGGACCGGGTGTTCGACGTCGGTATCGCCGAGCAGCACGCCGTCACCTCGGCCGCCGGGCTCGCGATGGGTGGGCTCAGGCCCGTCGTGTGTCTCTACGCCACGTTCCTCAACCGCGCGTTCGACCAGGTCCTGATGGACGTCGCCCTGCACCGCCAGCCCGTGACGTTCGTGCTCGATCGGGCCGGCATCACCGGGGAGGACGGGGCGTCGCACAACGGCATGTGGGACCTGTCGTTCCTGCAGGTCGTCCCGGGGCTCGCGATCGCCGCCCCGCGGGACGCACCGACCCTGCGGGCGGAGCTGCGTGAGGCGGTGGGTGACACCGACGGCCCGACCGTCGTGCGTTTCCCCAAGGGCAAGGTCGCCGTGGACGTGCCGGCGATTGACACGGTCGGCGGGGTGGACGTGCTCTACCGTTCGCCGAAGGTGGCCCAGCGCCGCGAGGTGCTGCTGGTCTCCATCGGCGCGATGGCCGCCACCTGCCTGGAGGTCGCGGAGCGGGTCGCGAGCCAGGGCATCGGCATCACCGTTGTCGACCCGCGGTGGGTCAAGCCACTGGACCCGGCGCTGATCGATCTTGCCCGCGCCCACGACCTCGTCGTCACCGTCGAGGATAACGGCCGGGTCGGCGGGGTCGGGGCGGCGCTGGCCCAGCTGCTGCGCGACGCCGACGTCGACGTGCCCCTGCGGGACTTCGGCATCGCCCAGCGCTTCCTCGACCACGGCAAGCGGGACGAGGTCATGGCCGAGGTCGGGCTTGCCCCGCAGGACCTCGCCCGCAAGGTCGTCGAGGCCGTCGCGAAGCGCCAGCCGGCGATCGAGGACGACCCGACCTCGCCCGGCGAAGCGGCCCCGGCGGGCGAGCGGGCCGGCGAGGCCATCGGCGACCAGCGCTGACCCCCGGTGCTCTGACTCGGGTGCGCTGATCCCGGACGCACCCGGGTGTCGCCCGGTCATCGGGGTCCGACGGGCAAGGACCCGCCACCGTATCGGGTCGCCACCGTGTCGGGGCCCGGCGCGGTGGCGGCCCGACCGCCGTCCTAGGCTGACCAGGTGGGTGAGCACACCGTGTCGGCGCGCCAGGGCGCCGCCTCCCGCCGCCGGGCTGGGCGCGGCCCACGCTGGTGGGCCGTGCGTGGTGCGCTTCTGGTGGCCCTCGGGCTACTGGTTCTCGCCATGGTCAGCCAGTGGAACGAGATCGAGGAGTCCGTCCGCTCGCTCAGCGTGGGCGGCGTGGTGGCCTCGGGTGTGGTCACCGTGCTTGCCGTCGGTACCACCGTGCTGTCCTGGCGGGCGTTGCTGGGGGGGTTGGGCGCCGCGCTTCCCCTGCGGGCCGCCGTACGGATCTTCTTCGTCGGGCAGATCGGTAAGTATATCCCGGGCAGCGTGTGGCCGGTGCTCGCGCAGATGGAGCTCTCCCGCGACCACGGCGTCTCCCGGCCGAAGGCAGCTTCGGCGAGCTTGGTCGTGTTGGCGCTCGCGGTGCCGAGCGGGGGGCTCGCCGCGGCGGTCACCCTGCCGTTCGTCTCCGCGCAGGCGCTCGCCGACTACTGGTGGGCGCTGGCGGTCGTGCCCGTCTTCGTCGTCGTGCTCTGTCCCCCGGTGCTGTCCCGCCTGCTGGCGCTGGCATTCCGGCTGCTGCGCCGCCCACCGCTGACCGAACCACTGCCCCCGCGGGCCGTCGCCGCCGGAGCCGGCTGGTTGCTGCTCAGCTTCTGCTGCTACGGGGTGGCGACCTGGCTGCTCGTCCGGGATCTGCATCCGGCGGTCGGTGGCGGCCGGCTGTTGCTGCTCTCCCTCGGGGCCTATGCCCTGGCCTGGACCGCCGGATTCCTGGTACTGGTGCTGCCCGCCGGGGCGGGGGTGCGGGAGGCGGTGCTGGTGCTGGCGCTGGCGCCGGCGGTCGCCAGCGGGCCGGCGACCCTGGTCGCGTTGGTGGCGCGGCTTCTTGCCACGATCGCCGACCTGGTCTGGGCGCTCGTCGGTGTCGCCCTACGGCAGCGGGGTGCTCGGCTGTTGTGTACTGATGATGCGATGCAGGAGCGAATGTGAGGAAGTGGGAGGAGGGTGGGGGGTGCACCATGACCCGCAACGGCCACCCGGGTGGCCCCCGCCCGTCCCGCCGATCTCGTGGGGCGGCCCCGGGTGGCCGGGCGGGCCGCCGGCGCCCCGCCGTAGTCGGGCCCGGTGGCTGATTCCGCTCGTCCTCGTGCTCGCCCTCCTGACCGGCGCGGGTGGAACCGGTCTGTTCCTGCTCCTCCCCGCTCCACCGACGGCCCTGCCAACGCCGTCCGCGCCTACCTGATGGAGGTCAGGGACTCGCGCTACGAGGCCGCTTACGTCCGCCTCTGCCCGTCGGTCCAGGAACGCCGGCCAGCGTCCGAGTTCGCCATCATCATGCGGGCTCTGGACGATGTCCAGGGCGGTATCGCCTCGTTCGCCGTGCGAAGAGTGCAGATCCACCGGTCCGTGGGTTCCCCGACGGTCCGGGAGGTTCAGGTCGACGTCCGGCGCGGCAGCGCCGCGGCGAGCCACGAGACGTACCAGGTGGGAAAGGAATCCGGAAGCTACTGCCTGCTGACGCCCGGCGCCCCGTTCTCCTTGGACCCGTCGCTGCCCCCGGATCTTCAGCAGCCGGGCCCGTTCGATGATTCCCCCGGCGATGGCCGACGCGGCGGTGGCGACGACGAGCCACCGGTCCGCACGGCCTGACCGGCGCCGATGGTCAGGGCGGCCGATTGGATCAGCGCAGGGTGGCGACTCCCGGCGGGGCGAAGCGCTGCCCGGTGACGGCCTCGCTGATGCCGCTACGGTCCAGGTAGGGCGTGATGCCGCCGAGGTGGAACGGCCAGCCGGCGCCGAGGATCATGCACAGGTCGATGTCGGCGGCCTCCGCGACGATTTTCTCGGTCAGCATCAGATGGATCTCCTCGGCGAGCGCGCGCAGCGCCGCCTCGCGTACCTCGTCTCCGGTCAGCGGGATGGCGGCCGGGGACGGCGTGGAGATGAGCGCGGCGGCGTCCGGGTCGACGGTCTGGACGCCGTCCGGGCCCGTGGTGTAGATGCCGCTCCGGCCCGCCTCGACCAGCCGGGCGAGAGCCGTCGGCCGCC
>NZ_CDWWXB010000010.1:13199-25090 GCF_977971855.1 Frankia sp. CoWAU3
GGCGGCCCGACGAGGGTGAGCAGGGTCATCGGGGACATCGGCAGCCCCAGCGGATCGAGGGCGTGGTCGGCCTCCTCGAGCGGCGTACCGCCCTCTGTCGCGCCGAGCACCTCCCCGAGGAACCGGGTCAGCAGCCGGTTGACGACGAACGCCGGGGCATCGGCGACCAGGACCGCGTTCTTCTTCAGGTTCTTCGCCACGGCCAGCGTCGTCGCGATGGTGGCGTCGTCGCTGCGGGCAGCGCGGACCACCTCGACTAGGGAGAGGACCGACACCGGATTGAAGAAGTGCAGCCCGGCTACCCGTTCGGGATGATCGAGCCCAGCGGCCATCTCGGTGACCGACAGCGCCGAGGTGTTCGTCAGGAGCACGGCCGTGGGCGCCACGACGGCCTCGAGCTCCGCGAGCACGGTCCGCTTGACGGCCAGGTTCTCGAAAACGGCCTCGATGACGAGGTCCGCGTCCGCGAAGGCGTCCTTGGTCAGGGATCCGGTGACGTTCGCCTTGTAGCGGTTCGCCTGGTCGGGGGTGATGCGGTGGCGTAGTAGGAGGTTGTCGATCTCCTGGTGGACCCCCGCGACCCCGGCGTCGAGCCGGGCCTGGTCGATGTCGGTGAGCACCACCGGCACCTCGAGCCGGTGCGCGAACACGAGGGCGAGCTGGCTTGCCATGAGGCCTGCGCCGACCACCCCGACCTTCGTCACGGGCCGGGCCAGCGCCGGCTCCGGCCCGCCCACCGGCCGCTTCGCCCGCTTCTGCACGAGGTCGAAGGAGTACAGGCTGGCGGCAAGTTCGTCGCTGACGGACAGATCGGCGAGGGCCTCGGTCTCGGCCGCGTACCCGGTGGCGCGGTCGGCGGTCTCGGCGAGCGCGAGGAGGTCCAACGCCCGGTAGGCGGCCGGCGCGGCCCCGTGCAGCTTCGCGTCGGCGAGCGCCCGGCCCCGTGCGATCGCCTCCGCCCAGCCCGCCCCCCGCTCGACCGGCGCGCGGGCGGCCACCGGGTCGACATCGCCGCGCAGCACCTGGCCCACCCAGCGCAGCGCCTCCGCCAGGAAGTCAGCCGGCTCCAGCAGCACGTCCCCGAGACCCAGCTCGAACGCCTGCCGGCCGCGCAGCATGCGGTTCTGGCTGAGCGCGTTGCCGATGACGACGGACACCGCCCCTTCGGCGCCGATGAGGTTGGGCAGCAGCTGGGTGCCGCCCCAGCCCGGGACAAGGCCGAGGAAGACCTCTGGGAAGGCGAGTGCGGGAATGCCGGCGGACAGCGCCCGGTAGTCGCAGTGCAGGGCCAGCTCCAGCCCGCCGCCCAGCGCCGCCCCGTTGACGAGGGCGAAGGTCGGGACCTTCCGGTCACCCAGGCGACCCTCACCCACCCGGGCGAAGGCCTCGTGCCCGAGGCGGCCGAGCGCCGCGAGCGAGGGGCGGATCCGCTCCGGGTCAGTGAGCGATGAGCGGAAGGACAGGTCCGCACCCACGCTGAAGATGAACGGCTTGCCGGTGACGGCGATCGCGGCGACCGGCGGGTCGTGCGCCTCGATCTCGTCGACGGCGGCGAGCAGGGACCGCAGGCCGGCCGGGCCGAAGGTGTTCGGCCGGGTGTGGTCATGACCGTTGTCAAGGGTGATCAGGGCGACGGGCCCGGCCACCCCGGGCAGCCGCGCGTAGCGGACGTGGGCGGCCGTGACGACCTCGCCCGGGAAGGACAGGGTCACCTCGTCGATGGTCATGGATCTCCCCTCGGTTCCGCCGCGGGCCCGGTCGTGTCGGACGGGTCGTCCCGGGTCGGTCGTCGTACCTGCTCGGTCGTCGTACCTGCTCAGTTGGCCGCGGCGTGGTGCGGATTCGCCCAGATCGTGGTGGCGCCCATGCCGAGACCCACGCACATCGCCGTCATGCCGTAGCGCACCTCGGGATGCTCGGCGAACTGCCGGGCGAGCTGGGTCATCAGGCGCACCCCGCTGGACGCCAGTGGGTGACCGAACGCGATGGCCCCGCCGTACGGGTTGACCCGGGGATCGTCCTCGGCGATGCCGAAGTGGTCGAGGAAGGCCAGGACCTGCACGGCGAAGGCCTCGTTCAGCTCGAACAGGCCGATGTCGTCGATGGTCAGGCCGGTGCGGGCCAGCGCCTTCTCCGTCGACGGGATCGGCCCGACGCCCATCACCTCGGGGGGGACTCCGGCGAACGCGAAACCCACCAGGCTCATCTTCGCCGGCAGGCTTAGCTCGGCCGCCACCTCGGCGGCGGCGAGCAGGCAGCCGGTGGCGCCGTCGTTGAGCCCGGCGGAGTTGCCCGCGGTCACCCGCCCGTGCGGCCGGAACGGCGTGCGCAGCCCGGCGAGCCCCGCCTGCGTGGTGTCCGGTCGCGGCGGCTCGTCGACGGTGACGAACTCCCAGCCCGTCTCGACGTGCCGGGCGGCCACCGGGACGAGGTCGGGCTGGATCTGACCGTTCGCGTACGCCTTGGCGACTTTCTCCTGGGAGGCCAGAGCGAAGGCGTCCGCTCGCGATTTGGTGATCTTGGGGTACCGGTCGTGCAGGTTCTCGGCGGTCGAGCCCATCACCAGCGCGGAGGTGTCCACGAGCCGTTCGGCGACGAACCGGGGGTTGAGGTCGGCGCCTTCGCCCATCGGGTGGCGGCCCATGTGTTCCACCCCGCCGGCCACGGCCACGTCGTAGGCGCCGACGGCGATCGACGAGGCCGTCGTGGTCACCGCCGTGACGGCGCCTGCGCACATCCGGTCGATCGCGAAGCCCGGCACCGTTTCCGGCAACCCGGACAGGATGGCGGCGACCCGGCCGATGGTCAGGCCTTGATCGCCGATCTGGGTGGTGGCCGCGATCGCCACCTCGTCGATCCGCTCGGGGGGGAGGGAAGGATTGCGTCGCAGCAGCTCCCGGATCACCCGCACGATCAGATCGTCGGCACGGGTCTCGGCGTAGACGCCCTTGGCCTTCCCGAACGGGGTTCGGACCCCGTCGACGAACACGACGTCGCGTACGAAGTTTCTGGATGATCCGAACACGGGACCTCCCGACCCGCGGCCGCCACCGACCGCCGGTTCGTCGCCGTCGAACGTCGGCCGTTGTCCGAAACCCGGTTCCAGGGCCTGGACAGCCAGCCGGCACCGACGCGGATACCGCCGGCACGGCTAGCCTACGGCAGCGGTTACCAGCCGGTAGACATCCCGGAGCCATGGATGCCGGATGTCCGGGGAGGCCGATGCCGTGATGCGCCGGTCTGTCCCTGGCCCACGACCCGCGGATCCGGTCGTCAGCCCGCCGGCTCGGCTGCTGGTTCGGCCGGTTCCGTCGGTTCGGCCGGTTGGGCGGGCGGCTCGGCGAGGACGGTGAGCAGGGGAGCGGCCGTCAGCTCGATCTGCCAGGGGCGTGCCCCGCCGGCCCGCAGCGCCCCGGCGACGGCCGTGTCCGTCAGGGGATTCGGCGGGGACCAGGCGAGCCGCCGGGACAACGCGGGCTCGAGGAGGTTTTCCACCGGCATCGTGTGGGTGGTGGCGAGGGCGGCCAGCGCGGCCCGCACCCGGGCCAGCCGCGACGCGGCCACCGGGTCGCGCTCGGCCCAGCGGTTGGGCGGCGGCAGACCGTCGCCGCCCGGTCCGGCCGGGGCGGGCAGCTCCTCCTCGGGCAGTGCGGCGGCGCCACGCAGGGCGTCGAGCCAGACGTTGGCGGTGCGGCGGATCCGTGGTCCGGAGAAGATGGGCAGCCGGACCAGCGCGGCCGCGTCGGTGGGGGCGTTCAGCACGGCGTCCATGATCGCGCTGTCCGGGAGGACGCGACCCGGCGCGACGTCACGGGTACGAGCGAGCCGGTCCCGGGCGGTCCACATCGCCCGGACCGCCGCGAGCTGGCGGCGGGACCGGGCTCGGTGGATCCCGCTCGTCCGGCGCCACGGCTCGGCCCGTGGCTCGCGTGGCGGGGCCGCGACGATCGCGGCGAACTCCTGCCGGGCAAACTCGATCTTGTTCTGTTCGATCAGCTCCGCCTCGAGCGCGTCGCGCAACTCCACCAGCAGCTCGACGTCGAGTGCCGCGTAGCGCAGCCACGGCTCGGGAAGCGGGCGGGTCGACCAGTCCGCGGCCGAATGGCCCTTCTCCAGCCCGTAGCCCAGCACCCGTTCGACCATTATCCCCAGCCCGACCCGTTCGTAGCCCAGCAACCGGCCGGCGAGCTCCGTGTCGAACAGCAGACTCGGCCGCAGACCGAGCTCGGACAGGCACGGAAGGTCCTGGCTGGCGGCGTGCAGCACCCATTCGACCCCGCCCACCGCGTCCTGGATGACGCTCAGATCCTCGAGCGCGATCGGATCGAGGAGCAGCGAGCCCGTGCCCCGCCGTCGGATCTGGACGAGGTAGGCCCGCTGGCCGTACCGGTAACCGGACGCGCGTTCGGCGTCGAACGCGACCGGCCCGATGCCGGCCGCGAGGCGTTCCGCCGCCGCGGCGAGTTCCGCGGTGTCGACGATGACGGGGGGTACCCCGTCCGCAGGGATGAGCAGCGGGATGGGCTCATGAGCACCGGTGCTGGGCTGTACCTCCACCTCTGCGCTGACACCCCCGCTGACCTGCTGTGTTGATTCAGGAACCGTCGACGTCACGATCGGTGATCGTACGTCCGAATCCTGGCGGAGGTAGCCGTGTCCTACAGCGAATCGCGTTATTTATACGCTTTGTAATGACGTGGTAATGGGAGGTGCGCGCGGTGGAGGGTCGGCTGCGGCGCGCGGTGGGTGGTGCGGTGCTGTCCGTCCGGCGGGCCGGTGTGACGCGGTCAACTCCGGCGAGCTGGTAGCGTGATGACTCCGGACAGCTGTGGGGGAAGCCCGGCCATGGCCGCGAGCAGGTCCCCGAACGCGAGCAGGTGGGCGACCGTCGCCGAGGCGCTCCAAGGCAGCCGGCCCTGCGCGTCCGGCCCCGCGGGGCCGCGGTCGGATGCGAGGGCGGTCTCCGCCCAGTCGGGTGACCAGGAGCAGCGCAGCTCCACGTCGAAACTGTCCCCGTCGGCCGCGAGCACGCCGAAGCGTTGTGATGCGGTGGCCGTGACCGTGCCGCCCAGGGCGCGCACGCCCGCGCCGTGCGCCTCCAATGATTCCCGCAGCCACGACCAGGCGACCTCGGCGAGCAGGGGATCGCCGGCGATCTCCCGGTCGATGCTCGCGCGGGCGTAGCAGACGATGCGGGCCGTGCCCTGCCAGGCCGGCTGTCCCTGGGGATCCATGAGCAGGATGAGCCGGCCGGCCGCGGTGTCGGCCTCGTCCCCAGTCAGCCCGCCGGCCAGAGCGAAGGAGAACGGCGCGACCCGGGTGGGTGCCGCCACCTCGTGCACCGCCACCTCCGGGCGTAGCCGCGCGATCCCCGCGCGCAGGGCGTCGGTGACCGCGAGGAAGATCGGAGGGCTCGCCTCGGATGACTGCGCGACCCCCATGACGGCAACGGTAGGACGTCTGTCGTGATCATGCTGGCCAGACGCCGGAGCGTACGGGTTCGGTCCCGTTGCGTGCGGGCGGGAACCGGTGAGCCGGTGTCCGGAATACCCCGGCTGAGGGGCGGAACTGTGCAGGCTCACGCCGGGATCCGCGCGGCGGCACGATCGCGGCCGCGGAGATCTCGGACTGCGGGGGTCTCGCGCACGGGCCTCGGCCGGGTCGTCGGCCGCTCCGCGGGGGCCGGCCCGACCAGCACCGCGGTGCCACAGGAGGTGCAGGCCCACTCCGGGCAGTCGTCACCGTGCCCGTCGGAGCACGGAGGTTGCTCGAAGATGCGCTCGTCGCGGCATGCGATGCAGACGAGAACGATGTGATCCTCGGCGCTCACCCGGACCTGTTCCACTCGACCACCACTCCCCGCGCACGTCTGCCCGTGATGCGTCCCGTTGGATCGTGGTGGGCGCATAACCACGGATCGCGCGCCATTCGCCACGGCCGGAGGGAGGGGGAACGCGGGATGACGCGCACCCTCTACCCCAATTCCGACCGGACTGACGGTGCCACGGGACGAGCGGATGTCCGTGCATTCTCTCCGGCGTGTCGCGTGAGCCCGTCTCGGGGCGGTGCGGGGCGGATCGCCCGGTCTGTGGGCCGGTGGGGTCGGGCCGGCCCCAGGCTCAGCCCGCCTGGCCGGCCGGCTTCGAGGTGGGGCGTGCCGGCTTCACGCTGCCCAGCCGGACGGCGTCGCCGCGCAGCCAGTGCCGCTCGACGAAGAACGGGGCGACAGGCAGCACCGCGGCGATCAGCGCGAGTACGGTCCGCTTACGGCGCCAGCGCCCGACCATCGAGAGGTAGCCGATGAGGGCGCAGTAGGTGAGGAAGAGCACGCCGTGGGTCGGGCCGAGGATCCGCACGCCGATCGGGTGGCCGGCACCGTATTTGATCGCGGTCGCGACGAGCAGCAGAAGGAAGGACGACGCCTCGGCGAGCGAGACGACGCGGGCCAGGGCAAGGGGCTGGAAGGCGCCGCTCGGGGCACGACCGGTCATCGGTGACTCCTCGTCGTAGCAGATGGCGTCGTAGCAGACGACGTAGCAGATGACACTGAGGCGTTCCACTGTCCGGGCGCCTTGGCGCTCCGGGAGCCGGGACGCGCCGTGGCTGTGCCACGGCGACCGCGGGATTCGTCACGTCCGCTCGATCGTTCGTCCCCGTCCGCCGAGCGCGGCCTCGACGGGCGGGAGCGCCCGACACCGGCTGAACCTGGAAGTTCTTCTACTCAGAGTAGAAGATAGCGGATGTGCAACGTTCCGGTTCGTACTCCCCGGTCCTCGCCGCTGGGAGCCGTCAGGCCCGTGTGGTGGCCCATCCCGCTACGGCCGTACTCCCACACCTCCCACAGGCGTGCAACGATCGACCCATGCCTGTCCTCCACGTTGACGCGCGACCCGGATCCGGGCCGGGTGGCGTCTCGCCCCCGCCGACCGGTGCAGCGCTCGCCCGGCGGCCCGGCCTGGCCGACACCGCGCCCTTCCTGCGTGCCTGTCGACGGGAGCACCCCGGGACCACGCCGGTGTGGTTCATGCGTCAGGCCGGGCGGGTCCTGCCCGAGTACCGGGCACTGCGCGCGGGAGTCGCCATGCTCGACTCCTGCCGGGACGCCGAGATGATCACGGAGATCACGCTCCAGCCGGTACGCCGGTTCCGGCCGGACGCGGCGATCTTCTTCTCCGACATCGTGGTGCCCCTGGTCGCGATCGGCCTCGACATCGACATCGTCGCCGGGATCGGACCGGTGGTGGCCGAGCCCGTGCGGGACGCCGTCGGGCTCGCCGCGTTGCGTGCACTGGAGCCGGACGACGTTCCCTACGTGGCCGACGCGGTCCGGCTACTGCTGGCCGAGCTGGGTTCAACCCCGCTGATCGGGTTCGCCGGGGCGCCGTTCACCCTCGCGAGCTACCTCATCGAGGGCGGACCGAGTCGCGACCACGCCCGCACCAAGGCGTTGATGTACAGCGAACCGAAGCTCTGGCACGCCCTGCTGGCCCGGCTCGCCGACATCACCACCGCCTTCCTGCGGGTCCAGGTGGATGCCGGTGTCGACGCGCTGCAGCTGTTCGACTCCTGGGCCGGGGCGCTGGACGAGGCGGACTACCATCGCTACGTCGCGCCGCACAGCGCTCGGGTGCTGGCGGCCTTCGCCGGTGAGGTGCCGCGCATCCACTTTGGTGTGAACACCGGTGAGCTGCTCACCGCGATGGGCCAGGCGGGTGCGGACGTCGTCGGCGTCGACTGGCGGGTCCCTCTCGACGAGGCCGCCCGGCGGATCGGGCCCGGTCACGCCGTGCAGGGAAACCTCGACCCGACCGCGGTCTTCGCCCCCGAACCGGTGCTCGCCGCCAAGGTGCGTGACGTCTGCGCCCGCGGGGCCGAGGCGGAGGGGCACGTGTTCAACCTCGGCCACGGGGTGCTGCCGCAGACCGATCCGGGCGTGCTCGCGCACGTCGCCGACCTCGTCCACGGCGGATGATCCACGGCAGATGAGTCCAGGGCAGGTGATCCGCCTTCATCGGGCCGGTTCACTGGCACCGGCCCGATGGTGAAAGCTGGCGGGCGGCACCACTCAACGTGAAGGGCGGCAGGAACGTGCGGGTTGTGATCGTCGGTGGGGGTATCGCCGGGCTCTCGGCCGCCCGCGCCCTGGCCGGGCACGCCGAAGTGACCGTCCTCGATGCGGCGGACCGGGTCGGTGGCAAGCTGCGTACCACCCCGATCGAGGGTCTGGACGTCGAAGAGGGCGCGGAGTCCTTCCTCGCCCGGGTTCCCGACGGACTCCGCCTGGCCCGGCAGATCGGGCTCGGGCACGAGATCGTGCATCCGGCCACGACGTCAGCGTCACTGTGGATCCGCGGCCGGCTGCATCCCATCCCCCCGAACACCCTGCTCGGAGTGCCGACCGACGTCCTCGGCCTGCTCCGCTCGCGGGTGCTGTCCCCGTGGGGGCTGGCGCGGGCCGCCGCCGACCTGGTGTTGCCGCGGACGCGTTTCGCCGACGATCCGACCGTCGGTCGCTACGTGGGCACGCGGGTCGGGCGCGAAGTCGTCGACCTGCTGGTGGATCCGCTGCTCGGGGGGGTGTATGCGGGCCGGGCGGACGCGCTGTCGCTGCGGGCGACCGTGCCCCAGCTTGTCCCCATCTTCGCCGAGGACCGCTCGCTGCTCCTCGGCGCGCACCGGGTGCGGGCCCGTACCGGACCCGCGACGACGACCTCGACGGCGCCGCTGTTCGCCACGCTTCGGGGGGGGCTGGGCTCCTTCGCGGCGCGAGTGGCGGCGCAGTCCGGCGCCACCGTGCGCACCGGGGTGCTCGTCCGCTCGATCGCGAAGACCGCGGGCGGCTGGCAGGTCAACTGTGACCGGGTGGGCGGCGCGGACGCCCTCGGGCCGTTCCAGGCCGACGCCGTGATCCTCGCGGTGCCTGCCGGGGTGGCCCGCGCCCTGCTGGCGCCGCTGGCCCCGCATGCCTCCGCCCTGCTTGCCGGTGTGCCCTACGCCTCGGTCGGCCTGGTGACGCTGGTCTACCGGGATGTCGCGCCGCCACCCGGCAGCGGATTCCTCGTGCCCGCCCGGGCGGGCACCGCGGTGAAGGCGGCCACCTTCCTGTCCGCCAAGTGGCCGCACCTGGGCTCCGACCGGCTCACGGTGGTGCGGGCGAGCATCGGCCGCGCCGGTGCCGAACAGGACCTGCAGCGCGGGGACGTGGAGCTCGCCGGGGTGGCGGCGGCGGAGATCGCGCAGATCACCGGCCTGTCCGGTCGGCCGGTAGCGACCCGGGTGAGTCGCTGGGGCGGGGCACTCCCGCAGTACCTGCCGGGTCATCTCAACCGGATCGCCGCGGTGCGCCGGGGGCTTCCAGTGGGGATCGCCCTGGCCGGCGCGGGATACGACGGTGTAGGCATCCCGGCCTGCATCCGGTCGGGGGAGACCGCCGCGCACGCGGTGCTGAGGGCTACCCGGACGGCGCAGGGCAGTCCGGCCGATCCGGTGGGCCCGGGAATCTGATCACGTGCACCGGCCCGGACCGCGTCCGGCCGCCGGTGAGGGAGGCTGGGAATGTCGGAGTCTACGAAATCGGCCCGCGAACTCAACGCGGAGCTGCTCTACACGGGATGGTCGGTCTTCGCGGCCGACCGTCCGCTACCCGCCGAGCGGACCCCGCTGATCGACGAGGCGACCGCCCTGCTCGACGGGGCGCTGGCCAAGGACGTCTACACCCGCGGTGTCTACGAGATCTCGGGCTACCGGGCCGATGCGGACCTGATGGTCTGGTGGACGAGCCCGGACCCGGACCTGCTGCAGGAGACCTACCAGCGGTTCCGGCGGACGGCCCTGGGCGGGCACCTGCGTCCGGTGTGGTCGGCGGTCGGCCTGCACCGGCCGGCGGAGTTCAACCAGAACCACATCCCCGCCTTCGTCCGGCGGGAGGACCCCCGCGGTTATCTCTGCGTCTACCCGTTCAACCGCTCGCTGGAGTGGTACCTGCTGCCGGACTATGAACGGCGCGGGATGCTAGCCGAGCACGGGATCATGGGCCGGGAGTACGAGGACGTCCGGGCCAACACGGTGGCTTCGTTCGGACTGGGCGACTACGAGTGGCTGCTCGCCTTCGAGGCGGATGAGCTGCACCGGATCGTCGACTGCATCCGGCACCTTCGGGCCAGCGCGACGCGACGGCACACCAGGCTGGAGACGCCGTTCTACACCGGTGCCCGCAAGCCGCTGGCGGACGTCGTCACCGCCCTGCCCTGAGGCGGCTGGCTGCCGGGTAGGCCGGCGGAGGGTCGGGACGGCAGCCGGCGCCTGCCTGGGCGCCCCCACCCGTCCGGCAGGCGCCGACCGTCCCGTGACTGTGCTCACCGGCCTCACCCGGGCGGTATCACTCCAGGTGACATCAATCCCGGGGGACGTCACCCCGGCGATATCACGTCGGCGACGTCGCACGGGGCGCGCCGGATCGCACAGCCCCACCCCCCCGGTGCCTGCGGGGGCGGGCAGCCGACGGATCCCGAGTCGAGACCCGCGATCCATAACGCAGAGTAGCATTATCGCCGCTGTTTGTGTGCGCAGTGTATGCGTCAGGCGTCTGTGGGTCGATGGTGTCCGTTATGTCCGCATCGGTGGGCGGACTTGGAAGGTTCGTCGACTCGGAAGGTTCGTCATGGCGGTCGCTGCCCGACGACCGCATCTCTGTTACTGTGAGTCGCCATAAACGCACGGATCACGCCATCGCCACGGTCGGCGGTTGGGGCGCCACGCCGCCATCGCCTGGCCGGGCCGCTGGTAGATCGTCTCGGCGCAGCCGGTAACGTTGCCCCCGTGACCACGGAGCGCCACCCGTGTCGGCGTCCGGTACTCCAGTTCGCTCCGGCGTGTGCCGACACACTCCAGTGGGACCTGGATGATGCGTGCGTTCGGCTCGTCGTTCGGGACGGCCCACAGTCAGTGGCGGGGGGAAGATCGCTGGAGGTCCGGTCGATGTACCACCGAGGGATGAATTCGTGGCTGTCTGAGCGAGGGGTGCCGCGGGCCGCCGAACGGGGAGGACGATGACACCTCCGGGCCCGCTCGGATCCTCGTTCGGGCTCGGGCTCGGGCACGTGCCGGCGTCGCTGGGCCAGTCCGTTCGGCCGGGTCCGGTCGGTGTCGTCGACGCGCGCCGTCGCGGTGCTGGGGGGGACCACGAGTGACGGAGACGGTGTCCGGCGGCACGCGCGCGACCGCTGGGTCGAACTTCGTTCCGCGCACCCGCGGCGGGCAGGGGATGCCGTTCCCGCCGGACGCGCCGGCGGGAACGGCCGGCCGGCCCGCCGGCGCACCGCCGAGCCGCACGGCCACCGGGCCCGGCGGGCGGCACAGCGCGGGGCGGGTGAGCCCGGCCGCCGTCGAGACGGGCGGCTATCGCGCTCAGGTGACCTGGGAACGGCGTTACGTCCGGCTGCTCGTCCTGTTCGACGCGGCCGCCTGCGTGGTGGCAGCGGGGCTCGCGTATTTCGTGCGATTCGGTGACCTGGTCGACTTCGGCACCCAGCCGGTGTCCTCCAAGCCGTACATCCTCATGACGGTTCTGCTGCCGCTCGCCTGGGTGCTGGCGATGTCCCTGAACCGGGCCTACGAGAGCCGGTTCCTCGGTGGCGGGTCGGAGGAGTTCCGGCGGGTGGTCAACACGGCGGCCCGGTTCACCGCGGCGGTGGCCATCGCCTCGTATGCGACGAAGGCGGAGATCGCCCGTAGTTACGTGCTGATCGCCTTCCCGGCCGCGACCCTGTTCTCCATGGTGGGTCGGGTCGTCGGTCGCGGCCTCCTACACCGGATGCGCCGGGCCGGTCGTTGCCTGCACCGGGTGCTCGTGGTCGGGGCCGGGGAGTCGGCTGCCACCCTGGTCCGGCTGG
>NZ_CDWWXB010000010.1:25279-27260 GCF_977971855.1 Frankia sp. CoWAU3
CGTTGTTCAAGCAGATCCGGGTGGGGCGGGGTGGTGAGCACTTCACGATGTACAAGTTCCGGTCGATGTTCGTTGACGCGGAGGCGCGCAAGGCGGAGCTGGAGTCCCGCAACGAGCGGGCCGAGGGGCTGTTGTTCAAGATGCGTGACGACCCGCGGATCACCAAGGTCGGGAAGTTCCTGCGCAAGTGGTCGCTCGACGAGCTGCCGCAGTTGTTCAACGTGCTGGGCGGCACGATGTCGCTGGTGGGGCCGCGTCCGCCGCTGCCGTCGGAGGTCGCCCGCTACGAGGACGACGTGCACCGCCGGCTGATGGTGAAGCCGGGGCTGACCGGGCTGTGGCAGATCAGCGGTCGGTCGGACCTCGAATGGGACGAGTCGGTCCGTCTCGACCTGCGCTACGTCGAGAACTGGTCACTGGCGATGGACTTCGTCATCCTCTGGCGCACCGTGTTCGCCGTGCTGCGTCGCGAGGGGGCGTATTAGGGGCCCGCATGATCAGCTATCCAGCCAGCCAGCGTGGCGTAGGTGGTCGATGATCCGGTCCACGGCGTCCTCGGCGGAGAGCTCCGCGGTGTTCACCGTGACGTCGGCGTCGGTCGGCGTCTCGTACGGATCGGACACGCCGGTGAAGGCGGGCAGGACGCCTGCGCGCGCCTTGGCATAGAGCCCCTTGCGGTCCCGCGCCTCGCACACCTCCAGCGGTGTGGACACGTGTACCAGCACGAATCCGCCGCTTGCGGCCCGGACCATCCCCCGGACCTGGGTGCGCACGTCGGCGTACGGCGCGATCGGCGCGCACACCGCGGTGCCTCCGGCTCCCGCGACCTGGGCCGCGACGAAGCCGATCCGTCGGACGTTGATATCGCGGTCGGCGCGGGAGAATCCCAGTCCCTGGGACAGGTGGGTCCGCACGACGTCCCCGTCGAGCAAAGTGAGCCGGCGTCCGCCGTATTCCAGCAGTCGGCAGACGAGCAGGCCGGCCAGCGTCGACTTCCCGGAGCCGGACAGCCCGGTGAGAAACACGGTCAGGCCCCGCTTCGAACGTGGTGGGATGGCGCGGGAGAGCTCCGCGGCCACCGTCGGCGGGGTCAGTTCGGCCGGTATCGGGTTGCCAGCGTCGAGCAGCGAGGCCAGCTCCATCCGCCCGGGTGCCCCGATCGCCGGCCCGATGAGGCTGCCGGTCAGGCCGTAGAAGCTGGCCAGATGCGCCCGCTGGGCGGCGAGTTTCGCCAGTTCGTCGGCGGAGCTTGCCGCCGTCTCCGCGCCTGTCCAGGCCGCGCCCGCCGCCGCCCACGCGATGTCCGCCAGGTCCGTCGGCGCCGGGGGGGCGGGCGTCACGGCCGTGGCCGGGCCCGGTACCCCCGCCGCCGCGTCGCTCGGTTTCGCGGATGTTTTCAGGACCGTCGCGCTCATGCCCGGTTCGCGGGGGGTGGCCAGCGCCTCCGACGGGATGACCGGAACGAGGACCAGCAGGCTGCGGTGCTCCGGCGTTCCCGCCTCGCCGGCTTTCGGCCGCCGGTAGGGGTCCGGCTGCGGTTCCGACCGCCGGCCGGCAACACCCGGCGGGCTGATCGCGTCGGCGGCGAGCGCCTCCGAGGAGAGCGTCGCCTCGGCGGCCCGCAACGGGGCGTCAACCGCTTTGAGAGCGGCGAGCAGGCAACGGACCCGCAGGTGATGCTCGGCGTCTGCGGGATCGGCGCCACCCACCGGGGCGAGGACGACACACCGTTTGCCCTGCCGGGTCAGCGCCCGGATCCGGCCCACGTCCGCCGTGTGGAGCAGGCCGTCCGCCCACACCGCCCAGCACGCGCCGGAACCCGCCTCGAGGCTGATCCAGCCTCGGGCGAGCAGCTCGGCCCGGACCTGGGTCGGGGTGAGCCGCAGGCCGGGGTGATCGGGGTGGTGGGGCAGCCGGATGCCCTCGACCGTGCCGACCAGCCGGACCCGGGGTCCGTCCGACCCCCCCGGCTGGTCCGGCA
>NZ_CDWWXB010000010.1:27540-31426 GCF_977971855.1 Frankia sp. CoWAU3
GGGGAATGGTCGTTCGGAGGTGCAGCGCCGCGATCATCACTCCCTCGGTGTCCCGCAGGGCCGCCGTGGAACTCGGTGTCAGTGCCTCGGCCTCGGCTGCGCCGACGACGAGGGTCGGCACCGGCACGCCGTTGATCTCGGGGTCCTCGGGATAACCGGGTTCCGACCCGAAGGCACCGAGCAGCAGCAGTTCCAGCTCGGCGAGCTGGGTCGGGCGCAGGGCCAGCGACGGCCAGGCGACCGACGCGGCCGTCAGCTCCGCGCCCCGGGCCGGCGTCGCCAGGACGGGGGTTGGTCCGGACCCGCCGGACTTGCCGGATCCGCCGGTCGCACTGGCGGCACCGTTGGCACCGGACCTGGGATGGTGATCAGGACCGGGGGCGGGATGGGAGGTGGTACTCACACTTGCGACGGTAGCTGGTGACAGACTCCATCCCAATGAACACCGATGACACCCGCCCGCCGTCCACCGTGCCGGTCGACATCGCGACCGACGAACTCGATGACGACGTCCTGGCCCGACGGCTGGCCACGGACACCGGCAAACTGCTGTTGCGGATCAGGGAGGAGGTCGGGTTCGCCGAACCCGCGACCCTGCGTGACGCCGGGGACGCGCGTTCGCATCAGCTCCTGGCCCGGGCGTTGGCGCGGCACCGCCCGCGGGACGCTGTGCTGTCCGAGGAGGGCGTTGACGACGTCGCGCGGCTGTCCGCGGAGCGGGTCTGGATCGTCGATCCCCTGGACGGCACCCGCGAGTTCGCCGAGCCCGGCAGGTCGGACTGGGCGGTGCATGTCGCGCTCTGGCAGGCCGGCGAGCTCGTCTCGGGCGCGGTGGCGCTGCCGGCGCTCGGGTTGACGCTGTCCAGCGCGGGCGGGCTGCCGCCGCGGCTGGCCGAGGCGCGTCCGCCACGGATCGTGGTCAGCCGGACCCGGGCCCCACAGCTGGTCACGGAGGTCGCGGAGGCACTGGGCGCCACCATCGTCCCGATGGGTTCGGCCGGTGCGAAGGCCTGCGCCGTCATCCGCGGGGAGGCCGAGATCTACCTGCACGCCGGCGGCCAGTACGAGTGGGACTCCGCCGCCCCGGTGGCGGTCGCGCGGTCGGCGGGGCTGCACACCAGCCGGCTGGACGGCTCGCCGCCGCGGTACAACCAGCCCGACCCGCTGTTGCCCGACCTGGTCATCTGTGCTGCGAGCTGGGCATCGGAGGTTCTCCGGGCGATCGGCGCCGCGGGGGGCTCCGGCGGTTGAGGCGCGTGCCTGCGGAGCGCCCTCGGAGCGGCCGCGGAGGGTGGCGATTGTCGATCCATGGTTGTTCTGGATGGCGTCGGTCGTGGATATGGGTCCACCGTGAGGGGCGTAATGCCGCCGGAACCGCCGGCAGGGCCGCCGTGTCCGCTACTTTGGTGGGACACATCGCCTCGACGGGGGGTTTCGCGTGCCGGTGATGGGTTACGAGCTCACCCAGCTGCAGATGCTTGAGGCCGAGGCCGTCCACATCTTCCGCGAGGTGGCCGCGGAGTTCGAGCGTCCCGCCCTGCTGTTCAGTGGCGGGAAGGACTCGATCGTCATGCTCCGGGTCGCGCAGAAGGCCTTCTGGCCCGCGAAGCTGCCGTTCCCCCTGCTGCACATCGACACCGGGCACAACTTCGACGAGGTCCTCGAGTTTCGGGACAGGCGGGCGGCGGAGCTCGCCGCCCGCCTGGTGGTCGGTTCCGTCCAGGCCGCCATTGACGAGGGCGTGCTCACCGAAGACACCCGTCCGGGAGCCTCACGTAACCAGCTACAGACACCGGTGCTGCTCGACGCCATCGCCGACAACAAGTTCGACGCGGTGTTCGGCGGCGCGCGCCGGGACGAGGAGAAGGCGCGGGCCAAAGAACGAGTTTACTCCTTCCGGGACGAGTTCGGCCAGTGGGACCCCAAGAACCAGCGCCCCGAGCTGTGGTCGCTCTACAACGGCCGGCACCGCCCCGGTGAGCACATCCGGGTGTTCCCGCTGTCGAACTGGACCGAGCTCGACATCTGGCGGTACATCGCCCAGGAACGGCTGGAGATCCCCTCCATCTACTACGCGCATCGCCGGGACGTGTTCGAGCGTGACGGCATGCTGCTGGCGGTCACGCCGCTGACCCGCCCCCTGGCCGGTGAGACGGCGGCGCCCCGGCAGGTGCGCTATCGCACGGTGGGCGACATCACCTGCACCGGAGCGGTCGAGTCAACCGCGGCGACCGTCGAGGAGGTCATCGCCGAGGTGGCCACCACCCGGCTCACCGAACGCGGCGCGACCCGGGCTGACGACCGGGTCAGCGAGGCGGCGATGGAGGACCGTAAGCGGGAGGGGTACTTCTGATGGCCGAGTTGCTGCGGGTCGCGACGGCGGGGTCCGTCGACGACGGGAAGTCGACCCTGATCGGGCGCCTCCTCTACGACACGAAGTCGCTGTTCTCCGACCAGCTTGCCGCGGTCGAGCGGACCAGTCGGGAGCGCGGCGACGGCTACGTCGACCTCGCGCTGCTCACCGATGGTCTGCGGGCCGAGCGGGAGCAGGGCATCACGATCGACGTCGCGTACCGTTACTTCGCCACGCCCCGGCGGTCGTTCATCCTCGCCGACACCCCCGGGCACGTGCAGTACACCCGCAACATGGTCACCGGCGCGTCCACCGCCGACCTCGCGCTGCTGCTCGTCGACGCGCGCAAGGGGGTCGTCGAGCAGACCCGCCGGCACGCCTTCCTGACGTCCTTGCTGCGAGTGCCCCATCTGGTGCTCTGTGTGAACAAGATGGACCTCGTCGACTTCGATCGGGACGTCTTCGAGAAGATCAAGGAGGAGTTCCGGCACTTCGCGGCGAAACTGGAGATCGTCGACGTCACGACGATCCCGATCTCCGCGCTGGGCGGGGACAACGTGGTCTCCCGGTCGCCGAGCACTCCCTGGTACGGGGGCAGCTCGCTGCTGCACCACCTGGAGGAGCTCCACATCGCCTCCGACCGCAACCTCATCGATGTGCGCTTCCCGGTGCAGTGGGTGGTCCGGCCGCGGAACGACGACCTGCACGACTACCGCGGGTACGCCGGTCAGGTCGCCGGCGGGGTGCTTAAGCCCGGCGACGAGGTCGTCGTCCTGCCCTCCGGGCTGACCACGCGGATCGTCGGCATCGACACGTTCGACGGCCCGGTTGACGAGGCCTTCCCGCCGATGTCGGTGACCATCCGGCTCGAGGACGATCTGGACGTCTCCCGGGGCGACATGATCGCCCGGCCGATGAACCAGCCGACCGTCGGCCAGGAACTCAACCTGATGGTCTCCTGGATGGTCGACGCCCCGCTGCGCCGCCGGGCCTGGATCGGGATCAAGCACACCACCCGTTCGGTACGGGCGATGGTCACCGACATCTGCTACCGCGTCGACATCGACACCCTGCACCGCGACGAGACCGTCGAGACGCTGGGTCTGAACGACATCGGCCGGATCGCCCTGCGGACGACGTCCCCGCTGTGCTACGACCTGTACCGCCGCAACCGGAACACCGGCAGCGTCCTGCTCATCGACGAGTCGACCGGGACCACTCTCGGCGCCGGGATGATCATCTAGCCGGTGGCGACGGGGAGAGCCGGGGGCCGGGTCAGCCCGGCCGCCGCCCCCAGTCCGGTGGCAGGGAGGATCCCCGGCTGCCGGCCCGGCCGTCGAGGAACGAGATGCGGTCGTTGTTCGCGACCATCGCCGGGCTCGCGAGCCAGGCGGCATAGGCACGCCGCTGGGTCGGGGTCATCCGCGCGGACGGACGCGGATTCCCCGAGGCGTCGAGGAAGTTCTCCGCCGGCGAGGTGATGAACCCATCGGCCCTCGGATCGCCGGTGTAGACGCGGCACGGCCCGCCGGC
>NZ_CDWWXB010000010.1:31947-39071 GCF_977971855.1 Frankia sp. CoWAU3
GCCGGCGGGCGCTGGTCTCGTAGGCCGCCGCCCAGCCGGGCAGGACCCGGGAGGCGCCCCGCAGGTCCGCGACGACTTGGGCGGGGTGGGTGATCGGCAGGTCGCTGTAACGGGCCCGGATCCAGGCCTCGATCATCTCCACGGTGACCCCGACGCCCAGATGGACGAAGGTGCCCGGTGGGTTCGTCGGATCGATGGACTTGCCCACCTCCCCGAGCACGTCGAGCAGCACCGCCTGCTGCCGGCGGTGGGCGCCGACCGCGTCGGCATGCTCGCGCAGCACCGCCTCGGTCGCATCGGCGAGGGCGCCGGCGAAGAACGCCTGCGCGCGTTCGACCCGCAGGTAGCCCAATGCCAGGGGGCTCGACGAATACCCGCCGGGGGCCGTTTTCCAGCCCTGGACCGAGGCGGCTACCTGGTCGTCGAGATGAAGACCGTAGGTCGTGACATCCTGGGCGAGTAGACCGGCCAGCGCCCCGCCGCGCAGGCACTCCCGCAGCAGCGACTCCCACGCCTCGAGCGGGATCAGCTCGACCAGGGCGGACTGCGCCGCCGCGGCCCCGGTCTGCGGGTCCACCGTGGGACCGGGGACCACGGCGGTGATGGCGTCGTAGAGCTCGTCCCGATAGGTCCGTAGCGCCGGGACGAGGGCCGCCCGCAGCCGGAGGAGCAATGGCCGGTCACCGGTCGCCTGCACGGCCCCGGCCAGCCGGGAGACGAACGAGGCCGAGGCCCGCGGATCGGCACGGCGGCTCTCCTGGCTTCCCGCCGCGGCCACCAGCCGGATCCAGGCATCTTCCAGGGATCGGGCCGTCGCGAGATCCACCGGCAGCGGAAGGGCGAGCACGGCCGCGCCGCGCAGGATGGTGTCGATGTGGTCCGCCGCGAACCGGGCGGCCAGCGCCGGGGTCGCGGCGATGGCGTCCAGCAGCACCCCCTGGTAGTCGGTGACGGTCGGTCGGCCCCGGCTCGTGGGCCCGGCCACGGCGGGGGCGAGCAGGCCGACGTCGTGCGGCGCCGACGGGGCGACCGTGGCATCACCTGGTCCGTTACCTGGGTCCGTTACCTGGCCGGTCACCCGGTCCGTTACCTGGCCGGTCACCCGGTCCGAAGGCCATCCGGCCCAGCCGGTCCAGCAGCGCGCTGTCGAGGCGGGCCGAGGCGAGCAGGGGGGTCAGTAGGACCGTCTCGGCCGTGTCGGTTCTCCCGGCGGTGTTGAACCGACCGAGCCAGGCGGCGTCGAGAGTTCGCCGGTGGCTGTAGGAGGCCAGGGTGGCGCCGAGGATCCCGCCGGTCGAAGCCGAGCGGTTCGGGTGGACGGCGGACCATCGGCCCCCGCGACAGTCCCTCCACCCGGGAGAGCAGCCGCGCGAGCCCGTCGGGTCCCAGCGCGTCGTGAAAGCCCAGGACGAAGTCCGGGTCGTTCATCCGGGACCGCAGCACGGTCAGCGCGTCACGCGGGGTGACCATGCCTGAGGCGTTTCCGCCCGTTCCGCCCCGGCCCGTTCCGCCCCGGCCTGATCCGTGCCGGCCTGATCCGTGCCGGTCCGGCGCGTCCCCCCGCAGCGAGTGCGCCAACGCCCGTCCGGCGGCCACGGCCTGCTCGGAGGTGCGGGGCGCCTCGGAGGTACCAGGAATGCCCGGCGCCTCGCGGTGCACCGGCCGCCGAAGCGGGGCGGATGTCGGCCTGATCGTGATGCCGATCCCGTCGTCGACGCCCTCGGCGAGACGCAGCCGGCGCCGCAGCATGGTGACCTCGGCCTTGACTTCGTCCTCCAGCGCGCCGAGCCGTTCCGCCGGGGCGGGCGGCAACCCGGCATCCGTCAACGCCGCGACGAGGGAGCGGGACCAGGAGCGCAGCAGATCCCCGGCCTCGGTCACGCTGGACACCAGCACACGCATCCGGTCGGGGTCGACGAGCACCCGGCCGCTTGGTCCGGGCATGCGCGTCAGCCGACCTTCCGCGGCCCGCCGGGGCCGGCCGGGGCGAACGCTGTCTCGCGGACCTGCAGCGCTGTCTCGCAGGCCTGCACGCACCGATCGAGGGCCATGGCCGCCTCCGCCGCGAGCCGCCGCATCCGGCGTTGCCAAACCTCGGCCTGACGACCCTCCCAGGCCTCGGCACCGACCGCCGAGATCCGCTCCAGCGCGGCGGCTACGTCCAGCCGGGCACGCCGGGCTTGGGCCAGGGCGACGGCCACCGTCGCGCGACGTCCCTCGGGCACCGTCATGCGCACACCACCCAGATCGTGATCAGGTTTACCGGTGGCGACGCTAACAGCGGCCCGCCCGCCCGCGCCCGCGCGGCGACGCGACTGTGGATGACGCCGGTGCCGGTTCAGCGCCGGTAACGCAGGAACAGGACGTCGTCCTCGGCGAGGATCTGGGTCAGGGTGAGCGCGGCCGGTGCCGGCCACGGCTCGCCTTTCATGATCCCGAGTCGGCCCGGTCCGGCCAGTACCGGGGCGATCGTCAGGCACAGCTCGTCGAGGAGACCCGCCGCGGCGAGCTGGGAGTGCAGCAGCGGACCGCCCTCGGTGAGGATGCGGGTCATTCCCCGTTCCGCCAGGGCCCGGACGGCGAGGTCGGGTTCAACGGCGCTGCCGCCGCAGATCGCGATGTCGGCGACCGCCGCCAGCCGCCGGCGCCGATCGAGGGGCGCGGTCTCGCAGGTCAGTAGCACCGGTCGGATCTCCCCGCGGAACAGCCGGGCACCCGGGTCGAAGCCCGCCGTCGCGGTCACGACCGCGATCGGGGGCACCGCCGCGAGCCCCGCGGCGACGCGCCGCTCCCGCCGTTCGGGCGGGATGACCACCGGCCCGTAGTTCTCCGTCCGGGCGGTGCCGGCACCGACCAGCACCACGTCGCTGAGCCAGCGCAGCAACCGGAAGACCCGCAGGTCGGCTTCCCCGCCCAGGGGGCCCGAGCGGCCGCCCACCTCGGCGGCCCCATCGACCGAGGCCACGAAGTTTGCCCGGGTGTAGGGGGTATGCGCGGCGGACGGGGGGTAGGCGTACACCTCGTCGAGATCGATGTCCTCGATGTCCTCGACGGCCTTCCTCGCGAGCCCGGCGCCCGCCGCGGCCGTGGAGTCTGTGGTCGCTGCGGCGTCTGTGGTCGCTGCGGCCTTCCCGGAGGCCACCGCCCCGGCGGCCCCCGCGGAACCGGCGAACGGGGGTGGAACCGGGAAGATACGTCGCACCGGGCCGACTGTAACGGGCGACGGTGCTGGTCATCCGATCGGCGGCGAACCCAGGTCGGCGGCGAGCCCATGGCCGGCCCGGGGCCGATCAACTGTTGTGGTATCGCGGTCGTTGTGACGTCGGCCGCGATACCGCGGGCCGGGGCGACGGGTACGGGCGTCTCCGTACGCTGGGCGGGTGGCGCAGCGTCTCGTCGATCGCCGGCCGATTGTGCCGCCCGGGGACCTGGTCGCGGCGCTCGTCCCGCCGCCCCGGTTCGACGCGGTCCGGTTCGCCGGCTACCTGCCCGATCCGGCCGAGCCGAGCCAGGCCGCCGCGGTCATGGCGCTGTCCGCGTTCGCCGACCGGTTGACCGCCTCGTCCGGGCGGTCCAGCCGTTCAGATCGTTCCAGCCGTTCCAGGTATGCGGGCCGTTCCGGGAAGGGCGGCCTGTTCGGGCTCCTGACCCGGGGGACGGGGGTGTCGGGTCCGTCCGGATCGGGTCCGTTCGGATCGGGCCCGCGCCGTTCCGGGAGCGCCGGTCCGTCCGGAATGCGGCCGGGGGTGTACCTCGACGGCGGCTTCGGCGTCGGCAAGACCCACCTGCTCGCCTCGCTGTGGCACGCCGTGCCCGGTCCGAAGGCGTATGGCACGTTCGTAGAACTGACCTCCCTGGTCGGCGCGTTGGGATTCGCCGCGACCGCGCGGGCCCTCGCGGGCCTGCGCCTGGTCGCGATCGACGAGTTCGAGCTCGACGATCCCGGCGACACGGTGCTGGTGTCCAGCCTGCTGACCCGGCTCGTCGAGGCCGGTGTCCACCTGGCCGCGACGGGCAACACCCAGCCGGAGGACCTCGGTGCCGGTCGGTTCGCCGCCGCCGACTTCCGCCGTGAGATCCAGGGTCTGGCGGCCAGCTTCGACATACTCCGGGTGGACGGGGAGGACTATCGGCACCGGGGTCTTCCGGCCGCGCCCCCGCCGTGTACCGACGACGAGGTCGGCGCGCGGGCGGCTGCCGAGGAGGGGGCGACCGAGGACGGATTCGCCGCGCTGTGCGAGCACCTCGCCGGGCTGCACCCCTCCCGGTACGGCGCGCTCGTGGCCGGGGTCACCCTGGTCTGCCTGCACCGGGTCGTGCCGGTCGAGGATCAGGCGGTGGCGTTGCGGGTCGTGGTCCTCGCCGACCGGCTCTACGACCGGTCGATCCCGGTCGTGGCCTCCGGCGTGCCCTTCGGGGAGCTGTTCGGAGCGGAGCTGCTCGCCGGGCCGCATCGCAAGAAGTACCAGCGGGCCATGTCCCGGCTGAGCGCGCTGGCCCGGGACGCCGCGGCGGGGAACGACACCGCGGGCCGCGTCGCCGGGATGCTGCCCGGCTGACGCACCCGGCCGGGTGCGCGGCCCGAACGTGCGGCCGCCGCACCCGAGTGGGGTGTCGGAGCCTGCGGTCCGGACGCCGGACCAGGCCGGAGTATCTGTTCGCCGTTCCGGGCGTGGACGACCCGCTGGCGGTCGTGCCGAGGCCTGCGACCATGGGTGCATGGGAACCTACGTCGTGCTGCTCGTCATGGTGTTGTTGGTGGGGCTGGCGGTGCTGGGCGGACTCTATTTCGTGCTGTCCAGGGACCACACCCGGCGCTGAGGGCCGGTGCGCTGAGGGCCGGTGCGCGGACGGGTCAGCCAGCGGTCGGCTCGGCCAGGGGGAGCAGGCGGATGATCACGACCGACTCGCCGTCGAGTTCCACCCGTCCCGGCATGTAAGTGAACCCGTGGGTGGATGCGGCCGGGGCGTCGAACGGGACGCCGTCGAGGGGGACGGCCTGCCGTTCGACGGCCAGGTTCACGACGATCGCCACGTCGCCGCGACGGACCACCAGCCAGCGGGCCTCCTCGTCGAAGGTGCACGCGACCGAGGACCACGCCGGGTCGGTCAGCGCCGGCAGCCGGCGACGCAGCGCGATCAGCCGGCGGTGCCAGTCCAGCAGGTCGGAGTGACCCTCCCGGCTTGGTTCGGACCAGTCGAGTTTCGACTGCTGGAAGGTCGCCGGGTCCTGGGGATCGGGAACGTCCTGCGGCTCCCAGCCGTGGGCGGCGAACTCGGCGCGCCGACCCTCCCGCACCGCGTCCCCCAGCCCGGGGGCGGTGTGGTCGGTGAAGTACTGCCACGGGGTGCGGGCACCCCACTCCTCGCCCATGAACAGCATCGGGGTGACCGCCGAGGTGAGCAGCAGGGCCGCACCGATCCGGAGCAGGCCGTCGCTGAGCGTGGCTGACGCCCGGTCGCCGGCGGCCCGGTTGCCGATCTGGTCGTGGTTCTGCAGGAAGGTGACGAACCGGTAGGCGGGCGTGGTCGGGGGGATCGGCCGGCCGTGGGAGCGCCCGCGGAACGTCGAGTAGCCGCCGTCGTGGACGAACCCACTGGTCAGCGCGTGGGCGAGGGTCGAGATCGAACCGAAGTCCCCGTAGTACCCCTGCCGTTCGCCGGACAGGGTTGCCCACAGCGCGTGATGGATGTCGTCGCACCACTGCCCGTCCAGGCCGTACCCGCCGGCCTCGGGTGCGGCGACCAGCTTCGGGTCGTTGAGGTCCGACTCGGCGAGGGCGAACAGCGGGCGGCGCAGCTGGGCGCCGAGCCGGTGGACCGCCTCGGCGATCTCCTCCAGCAGGTGCAGTGCCCGGCTGTCCTGAAAGGCGTGGACGGCGTCGAGACGCAGCCCGTCGCAGTGGTAGTCGCGCAGCCAGGACAGGGCGCTGTCGATGATGAACGTGCGGACCTCGTCGGAGCCGGGGGCGTCGAGGTTGACCGCGGGGCCCCACGGAGTGCTGTAGCGGTCGGTGAAGTAGGGGCCGAAGCGGCCGAGGTAGTTGCCGTCCGGACCGAGATGGTTGTAGACGACGTCCATGATCACGCCGAGGCCGCGAGCGTGCGCGGCGTCGACGAAGCGCTTGAGCCCGTCCGGGCCGCCGTAGGGCTCGTGCACCGCGAACAGACCGACGCCGTCGTAACCCCAGCCGTGCCGGCCCGGGAAGGCGTTGACCGGCAGCAGTTCGATGGCGTCGATGCCGAGCTCGACGAGATGGTCGAGCTTGCCGATGGCCGCGTCGAAGGTGCCCTCCGGGGTGAACGTCCCGACGTGCAGCTCGTAGAGCACGCTGCCGGCCAGCGCGATGCCCCGCCAGGTCCCGTCGGTCCAGGGGAAGGTCGAGTGGTCAACCAGCCGCGACCGGCCGTGAACCCCCAGTGGCCCCGGCTGCCAGGCCGATCGGGGGTCGGGCAGCTCCTCGCTGCCGTCGTCGAGCAGGAAGGCGTAGTCCGTGCCATGCTTCGCGGACGGGACGTTGACCCACCACCACCCCCGTTTCCCGGCGGTCATCTCGTGCGTCGAGTCGCCGGCGGAGCCCGCCACGACCAGGCTGACCGTCTTCGCCTCAGGGGCCCACAGCCGCAGGGTGCTCATCGGTCTTGTCTACCTGCCAGAGCCGTCGGACACGCCGTGACGGCGACAATGGTGACGACATCGGTCCCCGGCCGAAGGCGCCCGGCTGCCCGGCATGCCGAGCCGGATGGCACCGAGATGGCAGCGAGGTAGTCCCCGGAGGGGAGGGCAGCCGCCGCGCGATGCCTCCACATCTTGATCGTATTGCACCGTTATGCCATGATTTTGCTGTCGTGATGTTCGATCGGAGGTTCGCTGCACTCCCGCCCCTCCGCCGGGCCTACGACACGCCGTCCCACCTGCGCGTTGATTTTCGGGTCCTCATCGCCCCTACGAGGGATCGCAACTCGCACCAGTGATGGAAGCGCCGCAGGTTGAGGGCGAGGCCCTCATCGCCCCTACCCCGCCGACACGTCCTCATGATCCTTACGAGGGACTGCAACATGACGGGCGTGAGCCGGTGCGCGATGTCATTTGCCAGGAGCCTGGGACCAGGGTCTTGCCATGA
>NZ_CDWWXB010000011.1:0-3322 GCF_977971855.1 Frankia sp. CoWAU3
CTTAGCGCAACAGGCCGTCACACCATGCGACCTTCGCGCAGCCCTGGGTGTTCAACCGGCGGGCGACCCGGTCCCGACATGGGGCGGTCAACGGGCCGGAGAAGTGGGTGTGGTCATCCGAACCCGTCCACGAACCCTTGATCCCGAAGTGGATGTACGACGAGTTCAACGCCAACCGGCAGACCCGGCGCGGCTCCCGCGAGCACAACGAACTCAACCGCCACCCCGCGACCAAACGGACCTACGTGTTCCGGGGAATGATCCACTGCACCTGCGGGCGGCGGATGTTCGGAACCGTCCGCGATCCCAGTGCACCTGTCTGGTACAAGTGCTGGCCCCGAGCGAACAACCGGGGCCGTGACGACAAGTTCGCCGGACACCCCAACAGCGTCCGTATCCGCGAAGACGTCCTTGAAGCCGCGATCGCCGGCTTCTACGCCGAACGCGTCTTCGGGCGCGACAGGATCGCCCTCCTGAGCGCCGAACTCGCGACCTACGACGACCGAGCCGAGCGGGAACGAGCAGCCGAGCGAGGCCGGCTCCAGAAGAAGATCGACGAACTTGATCGCAGGCAGGGCAACCTGCTCCGCCAGGCGCAGGACGGCGACCCCGACGACCCGTTCACCCAGGGACTGCGCAGTAGCTACAACCAGCTCGACGCAGAGCGTAGGACCGCCCTCGGGAAGATCAAGGATCTCGACGCGGCGGACGAAACCGCACCCGACCGGCCAGGCCAAGACAGCCTCGCCCTCCTCGACGCCCTGCCGGAGCTGCACCTCAAGCTCCGCCAGGCGCCGGAAGCGTTGCAGCGACGCCTCTACGAAAGCACTCAGCTCACCGTCCACCTCGATCACGAAAGGCAGGAGGTGCACATGATGATCAAGATTCCGGTGGCAGACCTCGGCAAGGTCGCCCATCTGGCGGGAGTGACGGCCGCCGCCCCCGGGCCGCCCCGGCAGCCACAGGGCATCCACAGCGCGTGGATGCTGTACGTACCCCGGGTGGGATTCGAACCCACACTGTCGGTGGTTTGAGCACCGTCTCTCTGCCGTTGGAGTACCGGGGCCGGCGGGTGGAGCGTGTTGGATCAGACGGAACAGGGGCGAGTTGGCGCAAGTGAAACGGGCGGAGGAACCGGGCGGGACGAGGGCGAGGAGATCGCCGTCGAACCCGGCCGGAACCGCTCCTTGAAGACTCTATCCGGGTAGGGTGCGTTTCGACCTCCCGCCCTCCGTGTCCGGGGCGGGACGGCCCCCCGATCGTCCGTCCTGTCACACTAGGGACGCACCTCCGAGACCAGGAGTCCGACTCGATGAGCCACCCCTCCTCGAACCCGCGCCGGGTTCTGATCGCCGAGGACGAAGCGCTGATCCGGCTCGACCTCAGGGAGATGCTCCAGGAGGAGGGCTATGAGGTGGTCGGGGAGGCGGGCGACGGCGAGATGGCCGTCAACCTCGCCGGCAAGCTCCGCCCCGACCTGTGCATCCTCGATGTGAAGATGCCGAGGATGGACGGCATCGAGGCCGGTGCGAAGATCGCCAAGGACCGTATCGCTCCCGTCGTCATCCTCACCGCCTTCAGTCAGCGGGAGCTGGTGGAACGTGCCCGTGAGGCCGGCGCCATGGCCTACGTGGTCAAGCCGTTCCAGAAGAAGGACCTGCTGCCCACGATCGAGATGGCGATGAGCCGCTTCACCGAGATCGTGAGCCTTGAGGCCGAGGTGGAGGACCTGCAGGGGCGCCTGGAGGCCGGGAAGATCATCGAGCGGGCCAAGGGCGTGCTGCAGACCGAGCACGGCATGACCGAGCCGGATGCCTTCCGCTGGATCCAGCGCACCTCGATGAACCAGCGCCGGACGATGCGGGCGGTCGCCGAGGCCGTGCTGTCGGGTGAGGCGTTGCCGGGCTCGTGACCTCCGTGTCCGTGACCTTCGTGTCCGTGATCTCCGTGTCCGTGATCCCGGAGGCCGGGTGAGCGATTCGTCGCGGGCGTCTCTCGCGTCGATGACCGGTTCGATCGGGCGGTGGACCCGGGCCAGATCGTGCACCGGTCGCGGACGCGTGGCGCTTGCGGCTCTCGCTGTCCTGGTCCTCGCGGTGCCCTCGGTCCTGGGGCTCACGCTGGCCGCCAGCCTCGGTGCAGGCGATGACGCCGGTGGCGGCGCTGGCGCCAGAGCCGCCACCGGCGTCACCCGGGTCGCCACCCTCGGTGTGATGGCGCCGCTGTCCGGGGATCTCTCCACGGACGGGGTGAGCGCGCGCAACGCCGTCGCGCTCGCGGTCGACGAGGCCAACAAGTCCGGGGCCGTCCCGGGCTGGCGCATCGAGCTGTCCGCCCACGACGACCTGTCCCGTCCGGACGGGGGAGCGCAGGCCGTGGACGCCTTCGTGGCGAACAATTATGTCATCGGCGTGGTCGGGCCGCTGAGCTCACTCGTAGCGAAGGTGTCCCTGCCCACGCTGAGCGCCGCTGGCATCCCCGTCGTCTCCCCGTCGAACGCGGACCCGACGCTGACCGACTCCGGTTCCCGGCCGCGCACCCGGCCCTTCCCGTCCTACTTCCGCCTGGCCGGAACGGACGAGCGCCAGGCCCGGGTCGCCGCCGAGTACGCGGTCAGGACGCTCGGCCGCAGGCGTATCGCCGTCGTTGACGGCGAACCGAGATACGGCACGACCCTGGGCGCCCGTTTCGCGGCGCGCGCCGCCGCTCTCGGCGCGTCGGTGACATCGGTGTACCAGGTCCGGGGGGACGAAGCGGACGGATCCGAGATCGCCGACACCGCGCGGGCGATCGAGGAGGACGCCCCCGATCTGGTCTACGTCTCGACGGGTGCGGCCTTCGCCGGGAAACTGCGGGCCCGGCTCGCCGACGCGGGGACGTCGATCCAGGTAGTGGGTTCGGACGCGTTGCTCCAGCCCCGCTACACCGACGAGGCGAGGTCGGCAGCCGACGGCGATCTGATCATCGGTCCGCTGGTCCCGCCGACCCGGCTGCCGTCCTCGGGTGCCTTCGTCGCGGACTACTCCGACCGTTTCGGGGGACCGGCGGATGACGAGGGCAGTACCCGCCCTGGGGCCTCGGGCGGCGTGGAATCGCCTGGCGCGGGTGGGCGGTCGAGTGGGGCTCTGGGCCTGCGGAGCCAGGAGGACCCTGCGGAGACCGCCTCGCCCGGCCGGGGCGTCACCACCACCCCGAGGGTGGTTCACGGCACCTCGGCACCGGCACCGGCACCGGGGCCGGCATCGGCACCGGGGCCGGGCCTGGAGGAGGGGCCCCACGGGCCGCCGGCCGCCGGTACCCGCGGTACGTCCGGGGTGAACGA
>NZ_CDWWXB010000011.1:3586-4534 GCF_977971855.1 Frankia sp. CoWAU3
GAGGCCATCCCCGCGGTCGCGGCCTATGCGTACGACGCCGCCAGGGCGATCATCCGCGCAGCGGCCACGGTGCTGCCGGGCCGGACGACCGTGGACGCGGCCACCAGACACGACCTCGTGACGGCGATCGGAAGCGGCTCGTTCGCGGGGATCACCGGCTCCGTCGCCTTCGACCGCTGGGGGGACACCCGATCGCCCACGGTCGTGCTCTACACGGTACTCGGCGGCAGATTCGTCCCGTTGAAGACGGAGAACTGACCGACCGGCGGTGACGTGTCGGCGGCTACCGCAATGGCTGCCGTAATGGCTGCGGCGGCTGCGGCAACCGACATCCTCCGACCGGGCCGTTGCGGGTTCTGCCGGGTCGTTCGCTTCTCCGATCGGGTCGTTTGCTTTCGGACTCACCGGCGAAACCCCCTTCAAGTTACGACACGCTCACGTTGCGCTTCCCTTCCGCTCCTCCGAAGGTTACGTTTTCGTCACTATCCGCTGTCGATCGGTTGCCGATGATGCGGTGGCGGACCGGGTTCTGACGCCGAGGGTGTCGGTAGCGGCAGCGATGTGCTGTGGGAGGGCGTGTCATGACGGGTCCTGGACGGCGAGGGGGCGTGCCCCGACCGAGCGTGACGCGGTGGGGGGCCCTCGGATCCGTGGGTGTGCTGACAGCCGCGGCCGTCCTTGCCGGCTGCGGCGGTGGTTCGTCCGGTGACGACGGGAAAAAGGAATACGCCATCGGCTTTCAGGGGCCGCTCTCCGGCGACAACCAGCAGCTCGGCATCAACGCCTACGACGGGGTGCTGACCGCTGTCGAGCTGGCGAACCGGCGCAAGGATCTGTCGTTCAGGCTGCGCCTGGTCGCCTCGGACGATCAGGGTATGGCCGAGCAGGGGCCAACCGCCGCGCAGAAACTGATCGACAATCCGGAGGTCATCGGCGTCGTCGGCCCCG
>NZ_CDWWXB010000011.1:4713-5209 GCF_977971855.1 Frankia sp. CoWAU3
CGGGGCCGGGCTGCTGTCGGTCAGCCCGTCGGCCACCAATCCGGCGCTCACCGATCTCGGGTTCACCAGCTTCTACCGGGTCATCGCACCGGACACCGTGCAGGGATCCGCCGCCGCGGAATACCTTGCCAAGGTCGTGAAGGCGGACAAGGTCTACTCTCTCGACGACCGGAGCGAATACGGCACCGGCTTGTCCGGAGCGCTCGAGAAGGCCCTGACCGGCCGTGGCATCCGCGTGATCCACGACGGCATCAATCCGACGAAGGACTACACGTCCCAGGCCACGAAGATCCTCGCCGAGAATCCGGACGCCGTGTACTATTCTGGCTACTATGCGGAACTCGCGTTGCTGACCAGGGCGCTGCGCAGCAAGGGATACACCGGGAAGGTCGTCAGCGGCGACGGCGCGAACGGCGACCAACTCATCCACCAGGCCGGTGCCGGCAACGCCGAGGGAACGCTGCTGACCTGCCCCTGCGGTGACCCGAACAGCGAT
>NZ_CDWWXB010000011.1:5725-9514 GCF_977971855.1 Frankia sp. CoWAU3
CGGCCTGGAACCTATTCCGGCGAGGCTTATGACGCCACGAACGCCGTCATCGAGGTGCTGCGCCGGCTCGGTAGCGGCGCGACGCGGGAGGCCGTGCTCGCCCGGTTCGGCTCGGTCGACATTCCCGGGGTCACCAAGCGCATCAGATTCCGGAAGAATGGTGAGGTCGAGGGCTCGACGGTCTACGTGTACGAGGTCCGGGCCGGGAAACGGGCCGTGCTCGGCCCGGTCAGCTCCCTCGTCAGACCGTAACCGGCGGATCCGACCGACCGGCGGAGCGACGTGGTCGACGCATCGGTCCGCCCGCTCGCGGCGAAACTGTCCGACCCACGGCCTAAACTCGCCGCGTGTCCGTCACCACTTCGTCCCCCACCTCGTCCCCCACCTCGTCTCCGTCCGGGAGCCGCTCGGCAGCGTCCGCCACCGGGGCCACCGGGGCCACCGGGGCCACCGGGGCCGGCCCGGCCGTGTCCTCGCCGAGTCCCGCGCCATCGAGCCCCGCGAAGTCGACCCCGGCAACGCCCCGGTTGTTGCTGCTTGACGGGCACTCGCTGGCCTACCGTGCCTTCTACGCGCTGCCGGTGGAGAACTTCTCCACCACCACGGGCCAGCCGACGAACGCGGTGTACGGATTCACCTCCATGCTCATCAACGTCCTGCGCGACGAGCGGCCGACCCATGTCGCCGTGGCGTGGGACCTGCCGACCCCGACCTTCCGGCACACCCAGTACGCCGAGTACAAGGCCGGTCGGGGCGAGACCCCGGCCGACTTCGTCGGCCAGGTCAGCCTCATCCACCAGGTGTGCGACGCCCTCGCGGTGCCGGGGGTCAGCGCGCCGGGATACGAGGCCGACGACGTGATCGCCACGCTCGCGACCCTGGGCGCGGCCGAGGGGATGGACGTGCTGGTCGTCACGGGTGACCGTGACGCGCTGCAGCTGGTCGACGAGCGGGTGACGGTGCTGATGACCCGCAAGGGCATCAGTGACATGGTCCGCTTCACCCCCGACGAGGTGCAGGCGAAGTACGGCCTGTCCCCGGTGCAGTACCCGGACTTCGCGGCCCTGCGCGGGGATCCCTCCGACAACCTGCCGTCGGTGCCGGGGGTGGGGGAGAAGACCGCCACCAAGTGGATCCAGCAGTTCGGCTCGCTGGCCGAACTGGTCGATCATGCCGACGAGATCGGCGGGAAGACCGGGGCGTCGCTGCGGGCCCACCTGTCCGAGGTCATCCGCAACCGTTCCCTGACGGAGCTGTCCCGTGACGTGCCGCTCGACGTCGTCCCCGCCGGCTTGCGGATGCGGCCCTGGGACCGGGAGGCCGTCCACCAGCTGTTCGACACGCTGCAGTTCCGGGTGCTGCGGGAGCGGCTCTACGCGGCCCTCGCGATCGCGCCGCCTCCCGCCGACGAGGGGTTCGAGATCGAGCTGACCGTGCTCGGGCCGGGCGAGGTGGCCCGGTGGCTCGCCGAGCACGCCCACAGGGTCGGCCGTACCGGCCTGCACGCCCGGGGCACCTGGGGGCGCGGCACCGGTGTGCTCGCCGGTCTCGCGCTGGCCGCGGCCGGCGGTGCCGCGGCCTGGATCGACCCGACGCTGCTCACCCCCGCGGACGTGGCGGCGCTGGGCACCTGGCTCGCCGATCCGAACCAGCCGAAGGCCGCCCACGACGTGAAGGGGCCGATGCTGGCCCTGACCGAGCTTGGCCTGCCGCTCGCCGGTGTCACCAGCGACACCGCGCTCGCGGCCTATCTGGCTCTGCCTGGCCAGCGGTCCTTCGACCTGGCCGATCTCGTCGCCCGGTACCTGCATCGCGACCTGTCCGCCGACCCCGTCCCGGGCGGCCAGCAGCTGACCCTCGACGGCTCCGGCGAGGCCGACCAGGCGCACGCGGACGCCGTGCGGGCCCGGGCCTGCCTCGAGCTCGCCGACGCCCTCGACGCGGACCTCGAACGCCGCTCCGCCGCCACCCTGCTGCGGGACATCGAACTCCCGCTGGTCACGGTCCTGGCCGGCATGGAGCGGGCCGGCATCGTCGTGGACTCCGAGCACCTGACCGAGCTGCAGAAGCACTACGGCGGCGAGGTCAGCGCGGTCGCCGCGCAGGCCCACGAGATCGTCGGCCGGCCGTTCAACCTGGGCTCCCCCAAGCAGCTGCAGCAGATCCTCTTCGACGAGCTGGGCCTGCCCAAGACCAAGAAGATCAAGACCGGTTACACCACGGACGCCGACGCCCTCGCCTGGCTGGCGGTCCAGTCCGACCATCCGCTCCTGCCGGTGCTGCTGCGGCACCGCGACGTGGCCCGCCTCAAGACGGTCGTCGACTCGCTGATCCCCATGATCGACGATATTGGGCGCATCCACACCACGTTCAACCAGACGATCGCCGCGACCGGCCGGCTCTCCTCCGCGGACCCGAACCTGCAGAACATCCCGATCCGGACGGCCGAGGGGCGCCAGATCCGCCGGGCCTTCGTCGTCGGCGCGGGCTACGAGACGCTGCTGACGGCGGACTACTCGCAGATCGAGATGCGGATCATGGCTCATCTTTCGGGTGACGAGGGCCTCATCGAGGCGTTCGGCTCCGGCGAGGACCTGCACACCTTCGTGGCCGCCGAGGCGTTCGGCCTGCCGGTCTCCGAGGTCGACCCGGAGCTGCGCCGGCGGATCAAGGCGATGTCGTACGGCCTGGCCTACGGGTTGTCCGCGTTCGGCCTCGCCGGGCAGCTCGGCATCGCGCCGGACGAGGCCCGGGAGCACATGGACGCCTACTTCGCCCGGTTCGGCGGGGTCCGCGACTTCCTGCGTGGGGTCGTGGAACGGGCCCGCAAGGACGGCTACACCGAGACGATCCTCGGCCGCCGTCGCTACCTGCCCGATCTGACCAGCGACAACTCCCAGCGGCGGCAGATGGCCGAGCGGATGGCGTTGAACGCGCCGATCCAGGGTTCCGCCGCGGACATCATCAAGATTGCGATGTTGGGGGTCGACCGGGCGCTGTGTGCCGGGGGGTACGCCTCCCGGCTGCTGCTCCAGGTGCACGACGAACTCGTCCTCGAGATCGCGTCCGGCGAGCACGATGCGGTCGAGCGGCTGGTCCGGGCCGAGATGACCTCCGCGTACACCATGTCGGTGCCGCTCGACGTGAGCGTCGGCGCCGGCTGCACCTGGGACGACGCGGCGCACTGAGCGTTCCTGTTACCGAGTGTTCTTGTTACCGAGCGTTCCTGTACCCGGATGTCATTTTTGCGCCGAATTACTCCGCTGGCTTCCCGGATTTTCCGTCGTCTCCGGTATCAGTCGAGGAATTGTACCGAACCGTGAAATTGCATCGGTGCCGGGAAGCTGCTGGCTATGATGTCGGTCACGCCGGATCGACGGCTATGTTGGAAGGAAGCCTGACCCGGTCCTGTCGCCGTCGTGCACCGTGACCTCTCGGATGCGGGGTCGTTGCGACACCCGGAGCGACGTCCCGCTCGGTGCGGTTCGTCCCTGTTCGGTCCGCCTGATCCGCTCGGTCCGTTCGGTCGGGCTCATCGCGGGTCAGTGCGGGAGGAAGCGGTTTTTGATCAGCGGGCGTACGTTCGCCGGCCGTCGGCGTTTTCTCGTGGTCACCCCTGCGATCGCGGCGGTGCTCTTCCTGCTCGCCGGGTGCATTCCGGGCTCCCCGGGTTATCTGCGCTGGGGAAACTGGCTGGGTCTGGTGGTCGCGGTCGGTAACGCCGTCGTCGGGCTGGTGGCCAACCCGAGAGGGCGCTGGATTCCGCCCGTCGCCGTCGCCTCGCTCGCC
>NZ_CDWWXB010000011.1:9840-14251 GCF_977971855.1 Frankia sp. CoWAU3
TGGGCGCGGTGGCGAAGGCCCTGTTCCGTGAGGGCCTGCTGCAGAACCGTTCCGATCCCCTCACCCGCCTGGCCAACCGGGGCGGGACGATGGAAATCGGGCAGTCCGCCGTTGCGAAGATCAATGCCGCGGGGAACGAGGCTGTCCTCGTCCTGGTGGACCTCAACCGGTTTCACGAGGTCAACGATGCGCTCGGTCACCTCGGCGGGGACCAGCTGCTGAGGATGATCGCTGAGACGTTGCCGACCCTGACTCCGAGGCCGGTGTTCGTCGGTCGGGCCGGCGGGGACGAGTTCGCGCTGGTGTTCCGCGGACCCGAGATCATCCCGGCGCCGCCCGTCTCATCTGCCTCACCCCCCTCATCCACCTCATCTGCTTCACCCGTCTCCCTCGGCCCGTCGGGCGCGCCGGCCGTCCGCAGCCCCCTGCCCGCGGCCATAGCCGCCGGGCGGCGGCGCACCTTGGGCCGGCGGGTCCTCCGCCAGATCCAGGGGCCCTTTCAGGTCTGCGGGGTCGACGTCGAGGTGGACGCCTCGGTGGGCATCGCGGTGGCCCCCCGCGACGGCGCGACCATGGCCACCCTGATGAGCTGTGCCGATGCGGCCCTGCTGCGGGCCAAGCGGGTCGGGGAGAGCGTGGGCCTGTGGGATGCCGGCATCGCCGGGGTGCGGCCCGAGGAGATCGCGTTGAACGCCCAGTTGCGCGCCGCGATCGGCCGCGACGAGCTCGTCCTGTACTACCAGCCGGTCCAGTCAGCTCGGACCGGTGGGATCGTCGGTGCCGAGGCGTTGCTGCGGTGGCGACATCCGAGCCGTGGGCTGCTCCCCCCCGGCGAGTTCCTGCCGATCGCCGAGCGGTCCCCCCTGATCGCGGACCTGACCCGGTGGGTTCTCGACGAGGCACTGCGGCAGTGCGCCGCCTGGGACGCGGGGGGCCTGCACCTGCCGGTGTCGGTCAATCTCTCCCCCCGGATGCTGGTGCTCGACGATCTTCCCCGGGTGGTCTCGGACTCGATCGCCGCGCACCGGCTGGCCCCCGACGTCCTCACCCTGGAGATCACCGAGAGCGCCCTGGTCACCCAGCCCGCGCGTGCGGCGACGATGCTGGGTCAGTTGCGCTCCCACGGCGTGGCGCTCTCCCTCGACGACTTCGGCACCGGGTATAGCTCGATGGAGATCCTCAAGACGTTGCCGTTTGACGAGGTCAAGATCGACCGGGGGTTCGTCACGGACGTCCGGGGGAGCCTGCCCGACGCCGCGATCGTGCGTTCCGTGCTCGATCTGGGACATCGCCTGGGGCTGCGGGTCGTCGGTGAGGGCATCGAGGACGAACGGATCCTGACGATGATGGTCGACTTCGGCTGCGATCTGCTGCAGGGAGAGGCGATCTCGCCTCCGCTGCCGGCGGAGCGCGTCCGCGAGCTGCTGCGGGCCCGGGCCGCGAAGGCGGGCAAGGTGGTCCCGGGCGGTGACGTTCGATGTCGCCGGGCGTGATGGTCCGAATTACCCGGCTGCGCGGACGACGATGCCGACGGCCTGCCACGCCTCGGAGACGGCCTTCCGCGCGTCCGCACCGAACAGCAGGCCGGCCTGGTGCACGGTCACCGAGGCGAATGCGCGGAACGTCGTGTCCGGCCGGATCTGCGGTGCGCGCAGGGTCTCATACCAGATGCGGCCGGCCTTCTCCCAAGCGTATCCGCCGAGAGCCGTCGCGGCGAGGTAGAACGCCTTGTTCGGGATGCCCGAGTTGATGTGGACGCCGCCGTTGTCGGCGGTCATCCGGACGTAGCGGTCCATGTGGTCCGGCTGGATGTCGTCGCCGAGTACCGGATCGTCGTAGGCGGTCCCGGGGGCCTTCATCGACCGCAGCGCGGCGCCTTGGACGGCGTCTGTGAGCAGCTCGTCGCCGATCAGCCAGTCGGCCTGCTCGGTGGTCTGGCCGCGGACGTACTGCTTCACCAGGGAACCGAAGACGTCGCTGATCGACTCGTTGAGCGCGCCGGACTGGTTCACATACATCAGCGCCGCCTCGTCCTCGGTGACGCCATGGGTCAGTTCATGACCGATGATGTCGAGCGACGCCGTGAAACGCTTGAACAGCTCGCCGTCGCCGTCGCCGAACACCATCTGGCGGCCGTTCCAGAAGGCGTTCTCGTAGTGGTCGCCGTAGTGCACGGTGGCGAGCAGAGCCATCCCCTCGTCATCGATGGAGCTCCGGCCCAGGACGTCGGAGTAGAACGCGAACGTCGAGCCCAGGCCGTCGTAGGCCTCGTTGACCGCCGCGTCGTCGATCGCGGCGCCACCCTCCTCGCGAACCATCGCACCCGGCAGGATCTCGGTGCCGCCCGCGTCGCTGACGGTACGCCGCGGGCCGCTCTCGGGCGCCGGGCGCGGTGGGACGGCACCGCGCCGCGTCGAGCGCATCAGGGCGTTGTGCACCCGGATGGTGCGATGAGAGGTGTCCTGGAGCAGGGTGGACAGGGCCCGGGAACGCTGCTCCTCGGTGCCGTTGCGGACAATGCGTTCGAGGATGTGGGGTGGGATCGCGCAGGGCAGGGCAGGGCAGGGCGTGGCGGGGGCAGGGCATCGTCGACTCCGTAGCGTGAGATGATCGCCGGTGGATTCCCGCGGGCGTCGACGGCCGCGGATGACCCCGGAGTCACCGACCTTGCTACCTGCGACACAGGATGTCCAGAGAGTGCCGGTCCACCGCCTTCTTCTGGCTAGCCGGAAACGTTCCGTTACCACCCTATCCGCGATGCCGGCCGGGCGATGGGCCGGGCGATGGGCCGGGCGGGGAACCGGATGCAGTGCGGAGCCGACCCCGACGGCGCAGGAGCGTCCGCGCCCCCAGCTGGATGATCGCCAACGTGAGGCTGCCGAGGATCAGGAAGGTCATGTTCTCGTCGAGCCAGGTGACAACGCCGCGCATCCATGGCGTCACGGCGCGCGCCGCCGTCAGGTAGAGGGCCGAGGACAGCAGGGAGCCGGGAACCAGGAAGCGCAGGAACCGGCGCAGCGGGACGTCGCCGGCGCCGAGCGCCGCGTCCACCGCCGCGTTGGTGTTCAGCAGGCAGAACCACAGCAGCGGGCGCTGGGTGCCGCGGCGGGACAGCGCCGCCACGGCGCGGCCGGTGCTGATACGCCGTAGGAGCACCGAGCGGATGTTGTTGCGGGCCAGACCGAAGTAGCCGACGTCGATCAGCCCGCGGAAGAACGCGGCGATCAGCAGGGCGGGAACGAACGGCACCGTGCCGCCGACCAGCAGCAGGATCGCCCACGTGGGTCGCAGCGCAACGAGCAGCAACGGTGCCGAACCGGCGAGCGCCGGTGCCAGCGCGAGGCCGAGGGCGCCGAGACCGAGCAGCGTGCCGGTGAGCAGGGCCGGCCAGAGCCGGTGCGCGACCGGGGCAACCTCCATCCGCACAGTCTGCCAAGTACGCGAGCTGCCAAGTACGCGAGGGCGCAGCCGGGCGGACCGGCTGGGTGGCTGGCTCCGGGAGCTGGCAGACTCGACGATGTGTTCACAGTAGGTCTGACGGGTGGCATTGGTTCAGGCAAGAGCGCGGTGTCAGCGTGCCTCGCGGCCCGGGGCGCCTTGCTGATCGACGCCGACCAGGTCGCCCGGGACGTGGTGGCGCCCGGCACCCCGGGGCTCGCCGCGGTCCTGGCGGAGTTCGGCACCGAACTGGCGAACGCGGACGGCGGTTTGGACCGCGAGGCGCTCGGCCGGATCGTGTTCGCCGATCCCGCCGCCCGCGGCCGGCTCGAAGCGATCGTCCATCCGCTGATCCGCGAGGAGACGGCGCGGCGCATGGGGGAGGTGTCACCGAGCGGGATCGCCGTGCACGACATCCCGCTGCTCGTCGAGGTGCACGCCGAAGGCACCTACGACGTGGTGCTGGTCGTCGAGGCGCCGCGGGAGGTGCGGCTGCACCGCCTCGAGGGCCGCGGCCTGCCCCGCGACCAGGCGCTGGCGCGGATGGCGAACCAGGCCACGGACTCCCAGCGCCGGGCCGCCGCCGACATCGTGGTGGACAACGGCGGGAGCCTGGACGACCTCGACGCCCGCATCGAGGAGGTCTGGCAGGACCTGCTGGCCCGCCGCGACGCCAAGGCCGCAGCCGAGGCCGAGACCGTCGCCAGCGGCGCGGATGCTGCCGCCAGCGGCACGGACACCGCCGCCCCAGCCGGCTGATCGTGGCAGGCCGGCGCTCAAGGCATCACTGCACGCCGGCGGCGCCCATGCCACGCAGCTCCTTCTTCAGCTCGGCGATCTCGTCGCGCAGCCGGGCGGCCAGCTCGAACTGCAGCTCCTTCGCCGCCTCGTGCATCTGGTCGTCGAGCTGGCGGATAAGCTGCGCGAGTTCGTGGGAGGGCAGGCCGGCGAGTTCGGCGGCGTACCGGCCGAC
>NZ_CDWWXB010000011.1:14608-18964 GCF_977971855.1 Frankia sp. CoWAU3
GGCGAACCATGTCGTCGAGGATGTCGACGACCTTCTTGCGCAGGGGCTGGGGATCCAGCCCGCGCTCGGTGTTGTAGGCGATCTGCTTCTCGCGCCGCCGGTTCGTCTCGTCGATGGCGCGGCGCATCGACGGGGTGATCGCATCCGCGTACATGTGGACCTGCCCGGACACGTTACGGGCGGCCCGGCCGATCGTCTGGATCAGTGACTTGTCCGAGCGCAGGAAGCCCTCCTTGTCGGCGTCGAGGATGCTCACCAGCGACACCTCTGGCAGGTCGAGACCCTCGCGGAGCAGGTTGATCCCGACGAGCACGTCGAACTCGCCGCGGCGCAGCTCGGTGAGCAGCTCCACCCGGCGCAGGGTGTCCACCTCGCTGTGCAGGTACCGCACCCGGATGCCGAGCTCGAGCAGGTAGTCGGTGAGATCCTCGGCCATCTTCTTGGTCAGCGTGGTGACCAGGACCCGTTCGTCCCGCTCGGCGCGCAGCCGGATCTCGTGGACGAGATCGTCGATCTGCCCCTTCGTCGGCTTGAGCACGACCTCGGGGTCGAGCAGGCCGGTAGGCCGGATGATCTGCTCGACGACGTCGACGGACCGGCCCAGCTCGTAGGGGCCCGGGGTCGCCGACAGGTAGACCGTCTGGCCGATGCGCTCGAGGAACTCCTCCCACCGCAGCGGGCGGTTGTCCATGGCACTGGGCAGCCGGAACCCGTGCTCGACGAGGTTGCGCTTGCGGGACATGTCGCCCTCGTACATCCCGCCGATCTGCGGGACGGTGTTGTGCGACTCGTCGATCACCAACAGGAAGTCGTCGGGGAAGTAGTCGAGTAGGGTGTGCGGCGGGCTCCCGGCCTCGCGGCCGTCGATGTGCCGGGAGTAGTTCTCGATCCCCGAGCAGAACCCGACCTGGCGCATCATCTCGATGTCGTAGGTGGTGCGCATCCGCAGCCGCTGTGCCTCCAGCAGCCTGCCCTGCCGCTCCATGGTGGCCAGCCGCTCGGCGAGCTCCGCCTCGATGCCGGCGATCGCCCGCTCCATCCGCTCCGGCCCGGCGACGTAGTGCGTGGCCGGGAAGACGTAGATCTCCTCCGCCTCGCGGACGACCTCCCCGGTCAGTGGATGCAGGTAGGTGAGCCGCTCGATCTCGTCGCCGAACATCTCGACTCGGACGGCGAGCTCCTCGTAGACCGGGAAGATCTCTACCGTGTCCCCCCGGACCCGAAACGTCCCGCGGGTGAAGGCGAGGTCGTTGCGGGTGTACTGTACGTCAACGAAGCGGCGCAGCAGCAGGTCCCGCTCGATCTCGTCGCCGACCCTCAGCCGCACCATCCGGTCGATGTACTCCTGCGGTGTGCCGAGGCCGTAGATACAGCTGACGCTCGCGACCACGACGACGTCCCGACGGGTGAGCAGGTTCATCGTCGCCGAGTGCCGTAGCCGCTCCACCTCCTCGTTGATCGAGGAGTCCTTCTCGATGTAGGTGTCCGTCTGCGCGATGTACGCCTCGGGCTGGTAGTAGTCGTAGTACGAGACGAAGTACTCGACGGCGTTGTGCGGCAGCAGCTCCCGGAACTCGTTGGCGAGCTGCGCGGCGAGCGTCTTGTTCGGAGCCATCACCAACGTCGGCCGCTGCAGGCGCTCGACCAGCCACGCGGTGGTCGCGGACTTTCCGGTGCCGGTGGCGCCGAGGAGGACGACGTCGGACTCGCCGGCCCCGACCCGCCGGGCCAGCTCGTCGATGGCGGCAGGCTGGTCGCCCGACGGGGAGAAGTCGGACACGACCTGAAACGGCGCCCGCGTCCGCTCGATGTCGATGGTGGGCCGTTCGAACGTTGTGCTCACGGCTTCTAGCACACCACAGGCCTCCGACAGTTTCCGAATCTCGATGTTGCCGAACTTCGATGTTGCCGAACCTCGGCAACGAAATCGTCGGCAACGAAATCGTCGGCAAAGTCGCGGACTCCCTGCGGTGTCTGCTGGGACGTTGACGGGCAGGCTATGCGTTGAGCATGTATGACACCCGGTCGTGACCGCGGCCCGGTGAAGGCGAAAGGAGCTCTGAGCGGACATGACCACCCACGACGCCACCCGACGGGGACATCTCCCGCCGATCACGGTGCGTCCGGGACTGGCTGTCTCGGTGGCGATCGTCACTGTCCTCCTCTCCGCGATCACGCTGCCGGCCACCGTGCCCGGCCGGCCCGGATTCGCCTACCTGTCCGGCGGTCTGATCGGGGCGGGCTTGCTCGTGGGCGTCCTGCTGGCCGCCGATCTGATGCGGGCCCGGTCGGCCCGTCGGTCGGGGGTGACCGTTCTCGGCATCACCCTCGGCGCCTTCGGAAGCCGGCTGGTCCTGGCCGGTGCGCCCGACCGCTCCGCGGGCGTGGCGGCCGCCCCTCACCCGGCCGCCCCTCACCCGACCGCCCACCAGCCGGCACTCCACGGTATCGATCTCGCGCCGCCGCCCGTGGCGGCCCTCGATCCCACGCCGGGGACGGGCACCCAGGTCGGCACCCAGGTCGAGGCGCGGATCGCGCGGGCCGGCCTGCTCGTCACCGCTGCCGCCGGGGCCCTGCTCGTCGTGCTCGGTGCCCTGGCACCCGCCGGCATCTGGGAACTGGCCGGCGAGGTGGCCCTGTGGGTGGGTACCTTCGCGCTGCTGGTGACCCTCGTTGACGTCCTTCCCTCCCCGCGCAGCTCCGGCGGCCGGCTGATCGCCGCCCGGGTGGAGCGCCGCACTGGCAGTCGCGCGCGCGCCGAGCAGGCCGCGGCCCGCGCCGGCGTGATCACTGGCTGGTCACTGATCGCCGTCGGGGTGGTCGGGTCGTTTCTGGTCGGGTTCGTCGCGCTGTGGGCCGTCCTGCTGGGTTGGTTGGCGCTGGGCACCTCCCGGTTCGCCCAGGCGCAGCAGCGGACCTACGTCGCGCTGGAGGGTCTGACCGTCCGGGACGTGATGAGCCCGCCGCCGCCGCCGTTGTCCGCCTGGACGACCGTCGCAAGCGCGCTGGACGAGGTTGTACTGCCGTCGCGGAGGGCGGTGTTCGGAGTCGAGGACTTCGACGGATCCCTCGCCGGGGTGGCGCTGTTGCGTGACCTCGCCGCAGTGCCGATGGACGATCGAGGTCTCGCCCGGATCAACCGGGTCATGATTCCGCTGGAGATGGTTGCCACCGCCCGTCCGGACGAGCAGCTGACGGACGTCACCGGCCGGCTTCTGGAGCGGCCGGCCGCGGGCTGCGTCGCCGTCATTGGCGCCGCCCCGGATGACGGTCGCCTTCGCCTGATCGGAACGGTGGGCCCGGTGGAGCTGAAGCAGGCGGTGGAGACCGCCCCGCTGCGCGGGCGCGCCACCACGGTCCGCCCCGCCCATCCCGGCGGCTTCTGGCGCTGACCGCCCGCCGCGGCGGGCACCCGACTCCGTTGGAGATCATCTGTGTACGTGTCCCCCTGGGCTTGGGCCGCCTTCGTCGGCGTCCTGCTCACACTCCTGACCATCGACCTGCTGGCACATCGTCGGGCTCACGTCATCGGCTTTCGCGAGGCCGCGTGGTGGAGCGTTCTGTGGGTCTCGCTGGGCATCGGATTCGCCGGTGTCATCTGGGCTTGGCAGGGCCCGGGGCCCGCCGGCGAGTACGCCGCCGCGTGGCTGCTGGAAAAGAGCCTGTCCGTCGACAACCTCTTCGTCTTCGCGCTGATCTTCTCTTATTTCAGGGTGCCTCGCGCCTACCAGCACCGCGTCCTGTTCTACGGTGTGCTGGGAGCGCTTGTGCTCCGTTTCCTGTTCATCGGGGCCGGCATCGCGCTGCTCGAACGGTTCAGCTTTGTCATCTACGTCTTCGGGGCTTTTCTGCTCTACACGGCGGTCACGATGCTCCGGGGCGACGGCGTCGAGATGGATCCGGGCCGGAGCAGGGCGGTCGCGCTGCTGCGCAAGGTCATTCCGGTCACCGACGACTATCAGGGGCAGCGTTTCGTGTTTCGGCGTGCCGGGAAGCTGGTCGCCACGCCGCTACTGGCCGTCCTCGTCGTGATCGAGACCGCCGACGTCCTGTTCGCGTTCGACTCGGTGCCCGCCGCGCTCGGTGTGACCGACAAGGTGTTCCTGGTCTACACGAGCAACGCCCTGGCCATCCTGGGGCTGCGGTCGTTGTTCTTCCTGCTCTCCGGTCTGATGGAACGTTTCCACCACCTGGCGACGGGGCTCGCGTTCATCCTGGCCTTCATCGGCGTGAAGATGTTGCTCACCGACGTGTGGCACCCGCCGATCGCGCTGTCGCTCGGTGTCATTGTGGTGACATTGGTCGTGGCCATCGTCTGGTCGCTGCGCACCACCCCGCCGGCCCCGCGGTCCGTAA
>NZ_CDWWXB010000011.1:19167-25861 GCF_977971855.1 Frankia sp. CoWAU3
CGTGGCCGAGCCGGAGGGCGTGGCCGAAGGCTCCCAGGCGGTGCCCCGATGACCGGCGGGCGGGTGGCGAACCGGGCCCGGTTCGCCACCCGCCCGGAAACATATCGAGGAATGGTGTCGCGACGCGCCGGGAACGAGGATGCCTGACAGTCCTGGCTCATCGGTTATGCTGGCTCCGGCGGGTACTGCGGTACATTCGGTGCACATCCAGCCGCCGGAACGTATCTCTCTGACGCGGGCGAGGAGACGCGCGGGCGGGAATACTCGACGTTCCGGGACCGATCGTGTGTACTCGTTCGGTGTGAGTCGTGGTCCTTTCTTGCCGATTCTTCCCGAAATTTCGCAGCTCGTTGCGGGCGCACTAGCCGAAGGCGGATGATGCACAGGCTGTTGGCGGTCGTCGTTTCTCACGGGGGATCGACGTCTCTGTACCGGTTGCTGACCACACTGGATGCCATGGCGGAATGTCGGGTATTTCTGGTAGAAAATGATGGGAAATCCAGGCATGATGCGTTGCCGGACGGTGTGCGCGTGGTCCAGGGGCACGGGAACGTCGGATACGGCACCGCGGTGAACCTCGCTGTCCGCCGTGCCCTGGAGGACGGGCTGCGGCCGGAGTGGATCCTGGTGGTCAACAGTGATGTGACGGTCCCTGCCGACACCGCGATGATGATCCCGAAGCTGCTCGCCTGGGCCCCGTCGTCCGCCGACGTGGTCGGCTTCCCGATCCGCGGCACAGCGGGCGAGCGGGGACGGGCGAGTGCCGTCCTGCCGCGCCCGCGGACGAACGCCTACACGGCGGTACGGGGCGAGAGCGCCGCGGTGGAGAGGTGGCCGGAACTGCGCTATCCGGTCGGCGCCTTCTTCGCCGTCCGCTCGGAGATTTTCCTACGGCTGGGCGGATTCGACCCGTCGTACTGGATGTACTACGAGGAGACGGATCTGTTCGCCCGGTTGCACGCCGCGGGCGGGCGCATCGTCTGGGCGGACGACGCCTGGCCGGTCGTTCATGTGGGCGGGGAGACCGTCGGGCGGTCCGGGCTGCTGTACGCCGAACTCGGCCGGTCGGCCGCCACCTATGCCCGGCGGCACCGTCACGACGTGGGCCGGTCGTGGACCGCGGTGCACGCGGCCCAGTTGACCGTCCTCGCCGCGCGCAAATTGGCCGTGGGCCGGTCGCACGACGCGTTGCGCGCGGTCCGGATCCTCTCCGGGCTGGTGAGCGGGCTGGCCCGGCCAGGCTGGGAGCCCGCGGTCAGCTCACGGTGGCACGCCGTCCCGGCCGAGACGCGGCTGCGTCTCGGCCATCTCCGCCCGGTCCCGCGGACGCCGCGGCAGCGGCAGGACGATCTGATCGATGATCTTGCCGACGGCGCCCCCGGCTTCTCTGGCTCCTCTGGCCAGCGGACGTAACGCCAGCATCACCTCGTGCCGGAGGGGGTCTCGGGGGAGTGAGCGTATCCGGTGGCGTGAGTGCCCGGTGGCGTGAGTGCGCGAGCTCGCCGTAGCCGGCCTCACCGCCACCGTCACCAGCCGCGGGCGCGCCATTCCGCCAGGTGCGGGCGTTCGGCGCCGAGGGTGGTGTCGTGTCCGTGGCCGGGGTAGATCCAGGTGGTGTCCGGCAGTGGGCCGAAGATCTTGCGTTCGAGATCGTCCATCAGCGTCGTGAAGGCCTGTTCGTCACCGAACGTGTTTCCAGGGCCGCCAGGGAACAGGCAGTCTCCGGTGAAGAGGTGGGGAGCGGCGGGATCGGCGTCGTAGAGCAGGGCGATGGATCCGGGTGTGTGCCCGACCAGGTGGATCACCCGAAGGGCCGCCGTCCCGACGGCGATCTCGTCCCCCTCGCGCACCTGCCGCGCGGTGGGCACCGGAATGGCCGGGGCATCGTCCGGATGGGCGACCGTGCTGGCCCCGGTGGTGGTGACCACATCTGCGAGGGCCTGAACATGATCATCGTGCCGATGGCTGGTGACCACCGTTGCCAGCCCCGCATCCCCGGCAAGCCGCAGCAGCGTGTCGGCCTCGTTCGCCGCGTCGACGAGCAGCTGCTCCCCGGTGACCGGGCAGCGCAGTAGGTAGGCGTTGTTGTTCATCGGGCCGACGGCGACCTTGGTGATCGTCAGGCCTGGCAGGGTCCGCACGTCGGCCGGACCGCCGACCGTGACTTTCCCGGTGTAGCCGGTGTAGCCGGTGTAGCCGGTGCGGCTGGTGTCGCCGCCGTTGGTGTCGCTCATGATGATCATCTCCGGAGTGGATGGCGCGGATGGGACGGGAACAGGGGATAGCTGCCGGTCGTTACGGTCCGTCGGGTGGCACCGGGAGATCTGACGCCTCTGACGCCTCTGACGCATCCGAGGTCTCTGCCGGATTCGACGGATTCGTCCGGCTGATGGTTAGGTGGCCGCCCCCGGAAAAGTGTCGGTCCTCATCCGTAGCATGGCCACACTCGCCCAGGTCCGGTCTTACTGAAGATCATGAGGGTTTGTCGATGGCCGATCTTCTTGTCGTGCGTGGCGCGCGTGAACACAATCTCCGTGACGTCGACCTCGACCTGCCCCGCGGCGGGCTGATCGTCTTCACCGGTATGTCCGGGTCCGGCAAGTCCAGCCTCGCCTTCGACACAATCTTCGCCGAGGGGCAGCGGCGCTACGTGGAGTCGCTGTCGGCCTATGCGCGGCAGTTCCTCGGGCAGATGGACAAGCCCGACGTCGACTTCATCGAGGGGCTGTCTCCGGCCGTCTCCATCGATCAGAAGTCGACCTCGCGCAACCCGCGGTCCACCGTCGGCACGATCACCGAGGTCTACGACTACCTGCGGCTGCTCTTCGCCCGCGCCGGCCGCCCGCACTGCCCGAAGTGCGGGCGGCTGATCTCCCGGCAGACCCCGCAGCAGATCGTCGATCGGCTGCTGGAGTTGCCCGAAGGCACCCGCTTCCAGGTGCTGGCCCCGGTGGTGCGTGGCCGCAAGGGCGAGTACGTCGACCTGTTCGCCGAGCTGCAGAGCTCCGGGTTCGCACGGGCCCGCGTCGACGGCACGGTGGTGCCGCTCACCGATCCGCCGAAGCTGGAGAAGCAGCGCAAGCATACGATCGAGGTCGTCGTCGATCGGCTCGCGATCAAGTCGTCAGCGAAGCGGCGGCTCACCGACTCGGTGGAGACGGCCCTGAAGCTGGGCGGCGGGCTCGTCCTGGTTGACTTCGTCGACCGCGACACCGACGATCCCGAGCGCGAGCGGATGTACTCCGAGCATCTGGCCTGCCTCTACGACGACCTCTCCTTTGAGGAGCTGGAGCCGCGGTCGTTCTCGTTCAACTCGCCGTACGGCGCCTGCCCCGAGTGCACCGGGATTGGGACCCGCAAGGAGGTCGACCCGGAGCTCGTCGTGCCCGACCCCACCCTGTCGCTGGCGCAGGGCGCGGTGGCCCCCTGGTCGGGCGGCCACAACAAGGAGTACTTCGAACGGTTGCTCACGGCCCTCGCCGAGGACCTCAGCTTCAGGATGGACACCCCGTGGGAGGGGCTGCCCGAGCGGGCCCGCAAGGCCGTGCTGTACGGCAGCGGCGACACCGAGATCCACGTCGGCTACACCAACCGCTACGGCCGCAAGCGTTCCTACCACACCTCCTTCGAGGGCGTGATCGGTTTCCTGGGCCGCCGGCACCGCGAGGCCGAGTCGGACAGCAGCCGGGAGCGGTACGAGGGCTACATGCGCGACATCCCCTGCCCGGCCTGCCGCGGCGCGCGGCTAAAGCCGGAGTCACTCGCGGTGACGCTGGGTGGCCGGTCGATCGCCGAGGTTTCGGGTCTGGCGATCGGCGAGTGCGCCGTGTTCCTGCGCCGGCTCGACCTCACCGAACGGGAGCGGACCATTGCCGGTCGGGTGCTCAAGGAGGTCGACGCGCGGCTGACGTTCCTGCTGGACGTGGGGCTGGACTACCTCTCCCTCGACCGGGCCGCCGGCACCCTGGCGGGCGGCGAGGCACAGCGCATCCGGCTGGCCACCCAGATCGGTTCCGGGCTCGTCGGGGTGCTGTACGTGCTCGACGAGCCGTCGATCGGCCTGCACCAGCGGGACAACCGCCGGCTCATCCAGACCCTGCTGCGGCTGCGCGACCTGGGTAACACGCTCATCGTCGTCGAGCACGACGAGGACACGATTCGCGCCTCCGACTGGGTGGTCGACATCGGCCCCGGCGCCGGCGAGCACGGCGGCCGGGTCGTCGTCTCCGGGCCGGTCGAGAAGCTGCTCGCCAGCGAGGAGTCGATGACCGGCGCCTACCTGTCCGGGCGGCGGCGGGTCCCGGTGCCCGACATCCGCCGGGTGCCGGCCAAGGGCCGGGCACTGACCGTACACGGGGCCCGGGAGCACAACCTGCGCGACGTCACCGTGTCGTTCCCGCTGGGCTGTTTCGTGGCCGTCACCGGGGTGTCGGGCTCGGGGAAGTCCACCCTCGTCAACGACATCCTCGCCGCCGTCCTGGCGAACAAGTTCAACGGCGCCCGGCAGGTGCCGGGCCGGCACCGCACTGTCAGCGGGCTCGACCACCTCGACAAGGCGGTCCGGGTCGACCAGTCCCCGATCGGACGCACACCGCGGTCCAACCCCGCCACCTACACCGGCGTGTTTGACCACATCCGCCGGCTGTTCGCCGAGACGACCGAGGCGAAGGTCCGTGGCTATCTGCCGGGCCGGTTCTCGTTCAACGTCAAGGGCGGGCGGTGCGAGGCGTGTTCCGGTGACGGCACCCTCAAGATTGAGATGAACTTCCTGCCAGACGTGTACGTGCCGTGCGAGGTCTGCCACGGCGACCGGTACAACCGGGAGACGCTGGAGGTGCACTACAAGGGCAGGAACATCGCCGAGGTGCTCGACATGCCGATCGAGGAGGCGGCGGAGTTCTTCGCCGCGGTGCCGGCCATCGCCCGCCACCTGCGGACGCTGAACGACGTCGGCTTGGGGTACGTCCGGCTCGGCCAGTCGGCGCCGACCCTGTCCGGCGGCGAGGCGCAGCGGGTCAAGCTCGCCTCGGAGCTGCAGCGGCGCTCCACCGGCCGGACGGTCTACGTGCTCGACGAGCCGACGACCGGTCTGCACTTCGAGGACATCCGCAAGCTGCTCGGCGTGCTCGGCCGGCTGGTCGACGCCGGGAACACGGTCATCGTGATCGAGCACAACCTCGATGTCATCAAGACGGCGGACTGGATCATTGACCTGGGTCCGGAGGGGGGCACGGGAGGCGGCCGTGTCGTCGCGCAGGGGTCGCCCGAGGCCGTGGCGGCGGTCGAGGAGAGCCACACCGCGGTCTTCCTCCGGGAGATCCTCAGGGACCAGGTCGCCGAGGTGGGACCGCTCCCGCCCGCTCAGGTCCGCAGCAGGTCCGCGAGGACGGCGTCCAGCTCCTGTTCGGTGTGCTCCTGACCGGTCGGGACAAGCCGCTCGGTGCGGTCCAGGAAGCTGCGTAGCGACGACGCCGCGACCACTACCACGGACTGGCGGTCGCCGTGCACCAAGTCGAGCCGCACGCCGCGCCGATCCGTGTCGGGACCGATCCGGACGTCCCCGTCGCCCACCGCCGTCTCCAGGCCGGCGCGCAGGGTGTCGCGTGGTGCGACCCAGCTGCCCTGCGGCAGCGCGGGATGCTCCGGCCTGGACACCAGCGTCATGGACACGGCCAACGGGTCGCGGGCGCCCCAGCAGATCTGGAACACGGTGATCCGCCCACGGCTGGACGCGTCGTCCACGACGAACTCCGCCGTGACGTCCTTACCAAGCACGCGCTGGCTCCCTCGGTTCGCTTGCCCGATGTCTCGAGGGTCGCAGCCCTCCGCCCCGGACGCCAACGGGGGCCCCGAAACAGCGGAAGGTGTGTAATCGGTCACGACGCTACCGGGTGGCCGTCGCCGCTCGTTACCCTACCGCCACCACCGGAGGGAACCCGCCGTCAAGCCCGCGCGCTATGCGTGATGAAATGGTTACGTGCAGGTGCTGCTTGCTCGGGATGAAGGTCGCCGTAGGCTCGGTTCATGGCTGATCCGGCGTCCTACCGGCCCGCGCCGGGCTCGATCCCCGAGACACCCGGTGTCTATCGTTTCCGTGACGAGCACGGTCGTGTGCTCTATGTCGGCAAGGCCAAGAACCTGCGGGCCCGGCTGGCCAACTACTTCGCCGAGTTGCACACCCTCCATCCGCGTACGCAGCACATGGTCTCCTCGGCGAGCTCGGTCGACTGGACCGTCGTCTCGACCGAGGTCGAGGCCCTCCAGCTCGAGTACACGTGGATCAAGCAGTTCGACCCGCGCTTCAACGTCCGCTACCGCGACGACAAGAGCTACCCGAGTCTCGCCGTGACCCTCCACGAGGAGTTCCCGCGCCTGCAGGTCATGCGGGGACCCAAGCGCAAGGGCGTCCGGTACTTCGGCCCGTACGCGCATGCCTGGGCCATCCGGGAGACCCTCGATCTGCTCCTGCGGGTCTTCCCCGCCCGCACGTGCTCGGGCGGGGTCTTCAAACGGGCCGCGCAGGTCGGACGGCCGTGCCTGCTCGGGTACATCGACCGGTGCTCGGCACCCTGCGTGGGACGGGTCGACGCGGCCACCCATCGGGAGATCGTCGAGGACTTCTGCGACTTCATGTCCGGGCAGACGGGCCGTTACCTGCGTCGGCTCGAACGGGAGATGCAGCAGGCGGCGCAGG
>NZ_CDWWXB010000011.1:26253-34755 GCF_977971855.1 Frankia sp. CoWAU3
GCCGTGGGGACAAGCGCACCCTGCTCGAAACGGTGGAGCGCAACGCCAAGCAGGCGTTCGCGCTGCACCGGACGAAGCGGGCCAGTGACCTCACCGCCCGCAGCCGTGCCCTCGCCGAGCTTCAGGAGGCCCTGGAGCTGCCCGACGCGCCGCTGCGCATCGAGTGCTTCGACGTCTCGAACACCCAGGGCACGAACGTCGTGGCGAGCATGGTCGTGTTCGAGGACGGCCTGCCGCGCAAGTCCGAGTACCGCAGGTTCGCGATCCGCGGCATCGCCGGTCGGGAGGGTGCCGGCCGGGAGGGCGCCGGCCGGGACAGGGCTGCCGGGGACGACGTGGCGAGCATGTACGAAACCATCCACCGGAGGTTCTCGCGCTACCTCGCCGAGCGGTCCCGCATTGGCGACATTGGCGACATCGCCGCCATCGGCGAGCTTGGCGACATCGCCGGCGCGCCGGGTGCCGCGCAGCCGATCGATCCGGGGACCGGGCGGCCGCGCCGGTTCGCCTACCCGCCGAACCTCGTCGTGGTGGACGGCGGGGCGCCCCAGGTGGCTGCGGCGGCCTGGGCGCTTGACGAGCTCGGCATCGACGCCGGCCCCGGCGGGGTGGCGCTGTGCGGGCTGGCGAAGCGGCTGGAGGAGGTCTGGCTGCCGGACACCGCGGACCCGGTCATCCTCCCGCGGACGTCCGAGGCGCTCTACCTGCTGCAACGGGTGCGCGACGAGGCGCACCGCTTCGCCATCGCCTACCACCGGCAGAAGCGGTCCACGGCCATGGTGGCCTCCGCCCTCGACGAGGTCCCCGGCCTGGGTGACACCCGGCGCAAGGCCCTGCTGCGCCACTTCGGTTCGGTGGCGAAGATACGGGCGGCGAGTGCCGAGCAGATCGCGCAGGTGCCCGGCATCGGCCCGCGGACGGCGGCGGCGATCGTCACCGCGCTGGCCCGGTCGGCGCCGGGCCGCGCCGACGCGCCCGCCCCCGTCGTCGACCCGCGCACCGGAGAGATTCTCGACACGGAGACCGTCTCATGACCACCCCGACCCTGGATCTGGCGATCATCACCGGGCTGTCCGGCGCCGGGCGCAGCACCGCGGCGAAGTGTCTGGAGGACCTGGGCTGGTTCGTCGTCGACAACCTTCCCCCGGAGCTGCTGTCCACCATGGCTGAGCTGGGCCGTCGTTCCGGTGGGGCAATCAGCCGCATCGCCGTCGTGGTGGACGTGCGGGGCCGGCCGTTTTTCTCTGACCTGCGCGCCGCGATCGCGGCGCTCGACGCGCGGGGCATGCATCCCCGGATGCTGTTCCTCGAGGCCAGCGACGACGCGTTGATCCGCCGGTTCGAGCACGTCCGCCGGCCGCATCCGCTGCAGCGCGACGAGCGGGTGGTCGACGGCATCGGCCGGGAACGGATTCTGCTCGCCGAGCTGCGCGGCGAGGCCGACCTGGTCCTCGACACCACCGACCTGAACGTCCACGAGTTGCGGTCGAAGATCGACGCCGCGTTCGGGCAGCCGAACGCCAACCGGCTCAACGCCACGGTGGTGTCGTTCGGGTACAAGTACGGACTTCCGCTGGATGCGGATCTCGTCGCCGACTGCCGGTTCCTGCCCAACCCGCACTGGGTGGAGGCGCTGCGCCCGTTCACCGGCCGCGATCCGCAGGTGCGCGACTATGTGCTGGCCCAGCCGGGAGCGCAGGACTTCCTCGACCAGTACTCGGCGCTGCTCCGCCTGGTCGGCGAGGGCTACGCCCGTGAGGGCAAGCGGTATCTCACGCTGGCCGTCGGGTGCACCGGCGGCAAGCACCGTAGCGTCGCGATCGCCGAGCAGCTCGGCATCCGGCTCGCCGCGGGCGGCGTGGGAGTCCGGGTGGTGCACCGTGACCTGGGACGGGAGTGAACCATCCGTGAACCTCAAGGGCGTAGCCGCGCGCTCCGACGGTCCGGACCGGGCACCGGCGGTCGTCGCCTTCGGCGGTGGCCACGGGCTCGCCGCCTCGCTCGCCGCGCTCCGGCAGATCACCCCGGCGCTTACCGCCGTGGTGACCGTCGGTGACGACGGTGGATCCTCCGGGCGGCTGCGCGCGGAGCTCGGCGCGCTGCCCATGGGCGATCTGCGAATGGCCCTGGCCGCGCTGGCCGGACCGGACGGATGGTCGACCACCTGGGCGGACGTGTTCCAGCACCGGTTCGGCGGCGACGGGCCGCTCGCCGGGCACGCGGTCGGCAACCTCGTGCTGACCGCGCTCGCCGAGCGCGCCGGATCACCGGTGGCCGCGCTCGACCTGGCCGCCACCCTCCTCGGCGTGCGGGGGCGGGTGCTGCCGTTGTCGACCAGGGGCATCGACATCGTCGCCGACGTCGTGGGGCTGGATCCGGCGGCGCCCACCGCCGAGGTCGAGGTGCGCGGGCAGGCCGCGGTGGCCACGACCGGTGGACGGGTCGCGGGTGTCCGGCTGTCGCCGGCGGCACCGCCGGCCTGTCCGGAGGCGGTGACCGCGGCGGCCGCGGCCGACTGGATCATCCTTGGACCGGGATCGCACTACACGAGCATGCTGCCGCATCTGCTGGTTCCTGAGATGAACCGGGCGATCGCGACGTCCCGGGCGAACCGGGTGATGGTGTTGAATCTGGCCGCCCAGCCGGGGGAGACCGAGGGATACACCCCCCAGGCCCATCTCCACTCCCTCGGCCGGCACGTTCCCGGCCTGCGGCTGGACGTGGTGATCGCTGATCCGACCGCCGTGCCCGACCCCGATCTGCTCGCCCGGGCGGCGGCGGACGTCGGTGCCCGGCTCCATCTGGCGCCGGTGCGGATCCCCGGCGCGCCCGTGCACGATCCGGTCCGGCTCGCCGCGGCCTTCCGTGCGGTGTTCGCGGGACTCCCGGAGGCGACCTGCCCGACGCCCGCGTCCCGGCGGCCGGTCACGCAGTACTCATCGTCCGGCGGACCGGTCCGCCGGACCCCATCCGGTGAAGCCAAGGAGTGATCGGTGTGGCGGCGATGACGGCCACCGTCAAGGACGAACTGAGCCGGCTGCGGGTCGCGAAGCCCTGTTGCCGGCGGGCCGAGATGGCGGCCCTGCTGCGCTTCGGTGGGGGGCTGCACATCGTCGGTGGTCGCATCGTGGTCGAGGCGGAACTCGATACTGGCGCGACCGCCCGCCGGTTGCGTCGTGAGGTCGCCGAGGTCTTCGGCTTCCCCTCGACGGTGGCCGTGCTGGCCGCCGGTGGGCTGCGCCGCTCGGTGCGCTACATCGTGCGCGTCGAGCGAGACGGCGAGCAGCTCGCGCGGTCCACCGGCCTGCTCGACCAGCGTGGCCGTCCGGTGCGCGGGCTGCCGCCGCAGGTGGTCACGGGCTCCGCCTGTGACGCCGCGGCGGCCTGGCGGGGCGCGTTCCTCGCCCACGGTTCGCTGACCGAGCCGGGTCGGTCCTGCTCGCTGGAGGTGACCTCGCCTGGTCCAGAGGCCGCGCTCGCCCTGGTCGGCGCGGCGCGTCGGCTGGGGGTCCAGGCCAAAAGCCGGGACGTGCGCGGCGTCGATCGCGTCGTCATCCGCGACGGCGACGCGATCGGCGCGCTGCTGACCAGGATCGGTGCGCACGACAGCCTGCTCGCCTGGGAGGAACGGCGGATGCGCCGGGAGGTCCGGGCGACCGCCAACCGGCTGGCGAACTTCGACGACGCCAACCTGCGCCGCTCCGCCCGGGCCGCGGTGGCCGCCGGCGCCCGGGTGCAGGCCGCGATGCGCATCCTCGGTGACGACGCCCCGGAGCACCTGCTGGCGGCCGGCCGGTTGCGCATCGAGCACGCGCAGGCCTCCCTGGAGGAGCTGGGCGCGCTCGCGGACCCGCCGCTGACCAAGGATGCGGTCGCCGGCCGGATCCGCCGGCTGCTGGCGCTCGCCGACAAGAGGGCCAACGCGCTCGGTATCCCCAACACCGAGGCGAGCGTCTCCCCGGATCTCCTTGAGAACGCCTGAGCAACAGCGGCCCAGGTCAGGCCCAGACATTTCATACCTGCAAGTCATACCCGCAAGTGGACTACTGGCCCAGTAGCACCATCGGGATCGGATGGCTCTTCGGGGCTCTTCGGGGTGGGGTCCGCCCCGTGGGACGCCCGCCTGGGCGGTTCGGCCGGCGTCAGCGCGGGTCCACGGGATCTGCCGGCCCCCGGCCCTGCGCGGAGGCGCACCGGCGGTGCGGCAGCGCAGCCATGTGATGGGATGTAGTTTCCGGGTGGGGCGTGCCCGCACCGTGTGAGGAGACCAACATCGCACGGTTCGGATTCCCGCCGATGATGTGCAAACTCGTTAGGCTCCTGCCTCGACAGCGCCACATGAACGAGAACGTCACAACCGAACGACGACGTCGCGATGGAACGACGGCGTGACTATCGAAACGACGAGACAAGACGGTAGGGAGTCCTGGACGTGGCTACGCGGGTGGGTGTCAACGGCTTCGGGCGAATCGGTCGTAACTTCTGGCGGGCGCTCGCGGTGAGCAACCGGAACGATCTTGAGATCGTCGCGGTCAACGACCTGACCGACAACAAGACTCTCGCGCATCTGCTCAAGTACGACACCACGCTGGGTACGCTGTCCGCTGCGGTCAGCGTCGTTGACGAGGGTATCCGCGTCGGTGACACCGTGATCAAGGTGCTGGCCGAGCGCGACCCGGCGGCGCTGCCCTGGGCCGATCTGGGCGTGGACGTCGTCATCGAGTCCACCGGCCGCTTCACCAAGGCGGCGGATGCGGGCAAGCACCTGCAGGCGGGTGCCAAGAAGGTCATCATCTCGGCGCCGGCCAAGGACGAGGACATCACTGTGGTGATAGGCGTGAACGACGACGCCTACGACCCGGCCAGGCACCACATCCTGTCCAACGCATCCTGCACGACGAACTGCGTCGCGCCGATGGCGAAGGTGCTCGACGAGGCCTTCGGTATCAGCCAGGGGCTGATGACCACCATCCACGCCTACACCAACGACCAGGTCATCCTGGACTTCCCGCACTCGGACCTGCGGCGGGCGCGGGCTGCGGCGCAGAACATCATCCCGACCACCACGGGTGCGGCGAAGGCCACCGCGCTGGTCCTGCCCCACCTCAAGGGCAAGCTCGACGGACTGGCGATGCGGGTGCCGGTCCTCGACGGCTCGGTCACCGACCTGGTGGCCACCCTGGACAAGAAGGCCAGCAAGGAAGAGGTCAACGCGGCGTTCAAGGCGGCGGCGGAGGGCCCGCTGAAGGGCTACCTTGTCTACACCGAGGACCCGATCGTCTCCTCTGACATCGTCAACACCCCGGCGTCCTGCACGTTTGACTCGCTGCTGACGATGTCCGCCGGCAATCAGGTGAAGGTCGTCGGCTGGTACGACAACGAGTGGGGCTACTCCAACCGGCTGGTCGACCTGACCGCGCTGGTCGCCGCGCGCCTCTAGGCCCGCGCGCCGCCGGCCGGCGAAACCCGTCGGGCGGCGCCGGTCCTCCCCGGCCGTTCCTCCCGACCGGGCCGGAGAGGATCCTCTCCGGCTCTTCCTCGACAATTTCTCTCCCCAATGGAGTAACGAAGCGTGAGGACGATCGACGACCTGCAGGTCGCCGGGCACCGAGTGCTGGTCCGCAGCGACCTGAACGTGCCACTGGATCGTTCCGGTGACACCCCGCGCATCACCGACGACGGCCGGGTCCGCGCCAGCGTCCCGACCATCTCCGCGCTGCTGGACCGGGGCGCCCGGGTGGTCGTGAGCTCGCACCTGGGCCGGCCGAAGGGCGAACCGGACCCGAAGTACTCCCTGGAGCCGGTGGCGGGTCGGCTCGCCGAGCTGCTGGGCCGGCCGGTGGCGTTCGCCGGCGACGGCAGCGGTGACATCGCCGGTGCGCATGCCCGCGAGGTGGTCGCCGGGCTCGGGGACGGCGAGGTGGCCCTGCTGGAGAACCTGCGCTTCGCAGCCGGGGAGACCAGCAAGGACGCGGCGATCCGCGCGGCCTTCGCCGACGAGCTGTCGGCGCTCGCCGAGTTCTACGTCGGGGACGCCTTCGGCGCGGTCCACCGGGCCCATGCCAGCGTCGCCGACGTCCCGAAGCGGCTGCCGCACGCCGCGGGTCGGCTCGTGCTTACCGAGCTGGAAGTGCTCCGCCGGCTCAGCAGCGACCCGGCGCGTCCCTACAGTGTCGTGCTCGGCGGGTCCAAGGTGTCCGACAAGCTCGGCGTGATCCGCGCGCTGCTGCCCAAGGTCGACGCGTTGCTCGTCGGCGGGGGGATGTGCTTCACCTTCCTGGCGGCGCTCGGTCACGGGGTCGGCGGGTCGCTGCTGGAGAGCGAGATGATCGAAACGTGCAAGGAGCTGCTCGCCGAGGGCGGGGAGCGGATCGTGCTGCCGACCGACGTCGTCGTCGCGGACAGGTTCGCCGCCGACGCGGACACCGCCGTCGTCGCGGCTGACGCCATCCCCGCCGGCTGGCTCGGGCTCGACACCGGCCCGGCGTCGACGGAGCTGTTCGCCGCGCGGCTGGCCGGAGCGGCCACGGTCTTCTGGAACGGGCCGATGGGCGTGTTCGAGCTCGCGCCGTTCGCCGCGGGCACCCGGGGGGTGGCCGAGGCGGTCGCCGCCGGCAAGGGGTTCTCCGTCGTGGGTGGCGGCGACTCCGCCGCGGCGGTCCGCACGCTCGGCATCCCGGAGGATGCCTTCAGCCACATCTCGACCGGCGGCGGCGCGAGCCTGGAATACCTGGAGGGCAAGACGCTGCCCGGGCTCGCGGCCCTCGATGTCTGATTTCCGCGGGACGTCCGGCCTCCGCGGGACGTCCGGCCTCCGCGGGACGTCCGGCCTCCGCGGGACCTCCGGGGCCGGGGCCGGCTGATGGCCCTGCTGGGCCGGGGAAGATCTGAGCGAGGTTCCGACAGGGGATCCGGGAAGAACAGGGGATCCGGGAAGGACGAGGACGGCGTGGGCAAGGACAGGTCGGTGAAGGGCGCTGCCGGTTCAAAGGGCGCCGCCGGCGTCAAGGGCACCGGCCGACGGACGCTGGTAGCCGGCAACTGGAAGATGAACCTCAATCACCTCGAGGCGATCGCGCTGGTGCAGAAGATCGCCTTCGATCTCAAGCCCGCCGAGCTGGAGACCGTCGAGGTCGTTGTTCTCCCGCCGTTCACCGATCTGCGCAGCGTGCAGACCCTGGTGGACGGGGACAAGCTCGCCATCGCCTACGGGGGGCAGGACCTCTCCCCCTACGCGTCGGGTGCGCACACCGGTGACATCAGCGGGGCGATGCTGGCCAAGCTCGGCTGCGACTACGTCGTCGTCGGGCACTCCGAGCGCCGGGCCGACCACCACGAGGACGACGCGCTGGTGGCGGCCAAGGCGAAGGCGGCCTTCTCCGTGGGGCTCACCCCTATCCTGTGCGTGGGGGAGCCCGAGGAGATCCGGGCCGCCGGCACCCAGGTCGAGCACGTGCTGCGTCAGCTCGAGCGGTCGCTGGCTGGCATCACCGCCGAGCAGGCCGCGACGATCGTCATCGCCTACGAGCCGGTGTGGGCGATCGGCACTGGCCGCACCGCCTCCGCGCAGGACGCCCAGGACATGTGCGCGGCGGTCCGCGGCCAGCTGGCCAGGCAGTACGGCGATGAGATCGCCGCGGGGATCCGTGTCCTCTACGGCGGCTCGGTGAAGGCAGCGAACGCCGGCGAGCTGTTCACCATGCCGGACGTGGACGGCGGGCTGGTCGGCGGGGCGAGCCTGGTCGCCGAGGAGTTCGTCGGCATCGTGCGCAGCGGGCCGCCGGCCTGACGGCGGACGCGTCCGCGCACTCGCCCTGCCGCCGGCCGTCCCGGTGCCGGACCACCGGACCAGGCGAAGCACTGTCGGTGAGAGCGGATACTGTTGCGTGGCGACGTGTCCGGCCCGCCCGATCCCCTCAAGGCGTGCCGGTTCCACCCACGTTGCTGGAAGGCCGAGGAGGTGTGTAGGACGGTGGAACCGCCCTTGTCGGAGGTTCGGCCTGGGCACCGAGCGGCCTGCCACTTCCCCGAGGAGCGGGAGCTGGTCTAGATGACGATCGGTCTGTCGATCGCCCTGATTGTCGCAAGTATTCTGATGATCATGCTTGTGCTGTTGCACCGAGCCAAGGGAGGCGGGCTGTCCACCCTGTTCGGCGGCGGCGTGTCCTCGTCGCTGGGTGGGTCCTCGGTTGTGGAGAAGAACCTCGACCGGTTGACCATCGCTGTTGGGATCATCTGGTTCACCTGCATCGTCGGTCTCGGTCTGCTGCTGAAGAATTGAACGCCCAGTTCGGCCCGCGCCCTGGTCGCGGCCGCGGGAGTGGTCGCGGCCGTGGAGGCCGGCTGCCTCGCCTCGTGTCCGTGCTCGCCACGGTCCTGGCTGCCACGGTCCTGGCTGCCACGGTCCTGGCTGCCACGGTGACCGCCTGCAGCGGTGGCTCGGGGGACGGATCGCGTGAGCTCGCTGCCAGTCCCACCCCGGCGACGACCACCACGCCCCCT
>NZ_CDWWXB010000011.1:35239-39099 GCF_977971855.1 Frankia sp. CoWAU3
CACGCTGCGGATCGTCACCCAGTGGATGCCCAGTGGCGATCCGGGCTGGGCCGACCAGCCCGGCGAGCGGGCGGTCAGCCGGCTCGTGACCCGCCAGCTGTACAGCTATCCCTCTGACGAGGACACGACGAAGTCGACCATCCCGCGGCCGGACCTCGCCGTCGGCGCGCCGGTCGTCACCGAGAACGGGCTGGTCTACACGGTGCGGCTGCGTCCCGCGGCGCGCTGGGACACCCCCAACCAGCGCCGGATCACTGCCAACGACGTCGCCCGCGGCATCAAGCGACTGTGCACGCCCCCGAACCTGTCACCGCTGCGCGGCTACTTCACGGCGACCATCGTCGGATTCCGGGAGTTCTGTGCCCAGCTGGCGGCGACCCCGGTTGCCGACGCCGCGGCCTTCGTCGAGAGCAGCACCGTGGAGGGCATCGAGATCGTCGGCGACGACACGCTCGCGTTCCACCTACTGGCCCCGGTAAACGACTTCGTGGACGTGCTGGCGCTGCCGGCGGCCTCCCCGGTGCCGCTGGAGGCCCTGGCCTACCCGCCGGACTCGCTGGAGTACCTGCACAACCTGGTCTCGGCCGGGCCGTACCGGTTCACGGTCGCCCCCGGCGAGGGGTACCGGCTGTCGCGCAGCCCATCCTGGAGCGCGTCCTCGGACGGGATCCGCCGTGCCCTGCCCGACCATATAACGATCTTCGACGGCCTGAGTCCGGAGGCCATGCAGCAGGAGCTGGAGAGCGGCGACGCGGACATGTCGCTCGACGGGAAAATACCCGACAGCCGGGCCGTGGAGCTCGCCAGGGCGAACGACCCCCGTCTCGTGGTCGACGGGGTCGGGGTCACCCTGGCGCTCACCGTCGGGTTCAACGGGCCCTCCGCGGCCGCGCTGCGTGAGCTGTCGGTCCGCCGGGCGCTGCCCTACTGCATCGACCGGGTGAGCCTCGCGGCAGCGCTCGGCGGCCCCGAGTTCGCCGCTGCCGCCACCGGGTTGCTGCAGGAGACGATGACCGGCTACACCGACGCGGATCCCTTCCCGAGCCCGGCGGGACTCGGCGACGCGGCCCGTTGCCGGGAGGCGCTGAGCCACACCCCCGGCGGACCCGTCACGGCGCTGTCCCTGCTCACCACGGACAGCGCCACCGACGTGGCGGCCGCCGAGGCACTGCGGACCGCCTTCGCCCGTTCCGGTATCCGCCTCGACATCCGGATCCGGACCGGCGAGCGCTACCGCGCGGCAGCCGTCCACCCCACCGGGCAGTTCTGGGACCTGGCGCTCACCATTATCGCCCCGGACTGGTACGGCGACGCGGGCCGCACCGTCTTCCAGCCGTTGCTGGACGAGACGTGGGCCGGCCCCAGGCCGGCCGACGGCGGCTACCGGGATCCGGGCGCCCTGCATCTGCTCGTCACGGCGCTGCGGGCCACCAGCGAGGCGACCGCCGCGAACAACTGGGCCGACCTGGAGCACACGGTGGTCGGGCAGGTCGCGGTGATCCCGCTGGCCGTCGTGCACACCCCGCAGTTCCACAGCACGGACGTCACCGCGTTCACGATCGTGCCGTCGATCGGCACCGCCGATCCGACCGCGGTCTCGCTGGGGTCCGGATGACAGCCGACCTGCACACGCTCCTCCCACCGGGGGTAACGCCAGGGGTAACCAGGCGGGGGTGGCCGGTGCATCCATGGGTGGCTCTCGCGGCCTACACTCCCTCCAGGACGTACCCGGAGGAACATCCAGGGAAAAGCGCCGGGAACGTCAGGTTTACGAAACCGGGTACGAGGTTTCGCGGCACTCGAGGCCACGAAATCGGCAGGCACGGTTTCCGTGCTACCACCCATGGGACGAGACGAAGGAGCACGCGGGCCGTGGCAGGTGGCAACGCCATCCGGGGGAGCCGGGTCGGGGCAGGACCGATGGGAGAGGCGGAACGGGGCGAGACCGCGCCCCGGCAACGTATCTCCTTCTGGTGCGCTAACGCGCACGAGACGAGACCGTCGTTCGCTGCGGATGCGGCGATCCCCGACACATGGGATTGTCCGAGCTGTGGTTTTCCGGCGGGACGGGATCGGGACAACACCCCGGCCCCGCCGCGCACCGAGCCGTACAAGACCCATCTCGCCTACGTGCGGGAACGACGGAACGAAAAGGACGGCGAGGCGATCCTCGCCGAGGCGCTCGCCAAGCTTCGGGGCGCATCCTAGCCCGGCCCGGCCTGGCCCGACCCCGGCGGCGACCGTCGGCGCACGCGCGCCCCGCCCCCGCCCCCGCAGCCGTTGCGCCGTCGCCGAGGATGCCCCTGTGACTGTGGATGGTGTCGGCATCGGCCCGCTCGTCGCCGGGCGGTACCGGCTCGTCGAACGGATTGGCTCCGGTGGGATGGGCACCGTGTGGCGGGCCCACGACGACGTGCTCCGGGTCGAGGTGGCGATCAAGGAGATCCGGGTCTCCGCCGACCTCGACGACGACGAGCGTGCCGCCGGAGTGGAGACGGCGATGCGCGAGGCCCGCATGCCGCCCGGCTGCGGGGGAACCCACACGTGGTCACCGTCCATGACGCCGTGGAACACGACGGCCTGCCGTGGATCGTGATGGAGCTGGTCCGGGCCGGCACACTCGCCACGACGGTCAACCGGGACGGTCCCCTACCGCCCGAGCGTGCCATCCAGGTCGGGCTCGCGGTCCTCGACGCCCTGGTCGCGGGTCAGCGGATGGGCGTGCTGCACCGGGACGTCAAACCATCGAACATCCTGCTGGCCGACGACGGCCGGGTGCTGCTGACCGACTTCGGCATCGCCACCCACGCCGCCGACCCGACCCTCACCGGCGGCATCGGCAGCGGCGGGACGCCCGCCTACATGGCGCCCGAACGCCTCCTCGGCGGCCCCGCGACTCTGGCCGGCGACCTGTTCGCCCTCGGCGCCACCCTCTACTTTGCCGTCGAGGGGGTCTCACCGTTCCAGCGCGACACGCTGCCCACCACTATCGGCGCCGTGCTGCACGCCGATCCGCCACCCTTCCTCCGGGGCGGCAGGCTGTCGGCAGCGATCGCCGGGCTGCTGGCCAAGAACCCGGCGAGCCGGCTGCGCGCGGAGGGAGCGCAGGCGTTGCTGACCTGGGCCGCGTCCCACCCAGCCGATTCCGTCCCGGTATCTCCGGTATCTCCGGTACCCCCGGCCGCGTCGTTACCGCCGTCCCCGGCGCCGGACGCGGTGATCCGGCGCCGGACCGGGTCGCGACCCGTGCCGTTCCCGCCGGCCTGGCCAGGGACGGCGCGGCCCCCCGGCGCGGTCGGGTGGGTCCGGCGGTGGCGGGCACCCCGGCTGATGGCCGGGGCGATGATCCTCCTGGTGCTGCTCGCCGCCGTGGCCGCCGGGGCGTACCAGCTGTTCGGCGCGGACGACGGCGGCGGCGGCGACCGGCGTCGTGCCTCGCCGCCGACGGTCGCCACGCGGGATCCGGCGGGGGTCGGGTCGCAACCGGGCGCCGAGGCTGGCGAGGCGCTGCCCCCGGGCATGATCGGCAGTTGGAGCGGATCGGTGACGCAGGCGTTCGTGCACTTCAACGCCGAGCTGGTGCTGCGGGGCGGCCGGATCGGCGAGGTGATCGGCACGAGTGCCTATCCGGAGAGTGGATGCGCAGGCGAGCTCGTGCTGCGGGGGGTGTCCGGCGCCTCGGTCCGGCTCGAGGAACGTCTCACCCGGGTCGGGGCGTTGTGCTTCGCCGCCACCTGGCTGGACCTCGTGCTCCACGGCGACGGCACGCTCGGCTGCTCGTATCCGGCGACCGAGATCAGTTCGGCGGGGCAGGCGACCATGCGCCGCTCGGCGCCCCCCGTGTCCCCATCGTCCCCCGC
>NZ_CDWWXB010000012.1:0-9462 GCF_977971855.1 Frankia sp. CoWAU3
CGTCGAAATAGCGACAGGAAGCCTGGGAGAAACGCTGAAGCGCGCTCAGATCCGGGCGATACGAGAGGTGACTGAATGGGTAGCCCAGCAGAGATCCAGAGATGGGGAGAATCCCTCCGAGTAGCCGCCGCGAGCGCAGACCCGGGCCGGCTGGTGGCCCGGGTCGCGTTCGCGGGCCGGACCTCGACCGAAGACCAGCAGGACCCGACCCTGTCCCTGCCCCGGCAACTGCGGCGATGCTCGGCGGTCATTCCGGAAGACGCGGTGATCGTCGCGCATTTCTTCGACATCGAGTCCGGCCGCATGGACCTCTCAGCCCGCGGCCGGGGTAGCGCCCACGAGCTGTTCGACATCCCGATCCCGCGCGACGGCGGCATCCAGGATCTTCTCGCCGAAGCCGAGCGGCCCGACCGGCGGTTCGACTACGTCATCTGCGAGTCGATCGACCGCATCGCCCGGCGCACCTACTACGGCACCTACATCGAGCACCACCTGGAGAAGGTCGGGGTCCGCCTCCTCGCCGCCGACGAGCCGATCCAGATCGGCACGTCGGGCCGGCGCAAGGCCAGCGCGACCACCGTGCTGACCCGGCGGGTCAAGCAGGGCATCGCCGAGTGGTACGTCCTGGAGATGCTGGAGAAGTCCTGGGACGGGTTCGCCGTCCACACCGAGCAGGGCTTCAACATCGGCAAGCCGCCCTACGGCTACCGCGCCATCCAGATCCCGCACGCCGTACCCGCCAAACGTGCCAAGGGCGTCAAGAAGACCCGACTCGTCGCCGACCCCGTCCAAGGGGCCGTCGTCCGGCAGATCTTCGCCTGGCGCATCGGCGAACGCGCGAGCTACCAGCAGATCGCCGACCGGCTCAACCAGGACCTCGTCGCCCACCCACCGCCGACACCGGTCGACCCCGCCCGCGCCGTCGGACGGTGGACCATCTCCAACGTCCGGGAGATCATCACCAACCCGAAGCACACCGGCCACATGGTCTGGGGCCGCCGCGCCCGCAAACGCGGCCGGAACCGCGCCAACCCGGTCGAGGACTGGATCTGGTCACCCCAACCGACCCACGACGCCTACGTCACCCTCGAAGGCTTCGTCGAGGCACAGCAGATCGCCAGCCAGCACGCCAAGTCCCGCAGCGCCGGTGGCCGCAACCGCCACCCCCAGACACGCCGCCTCTACCAGCTGCGCAGTCACCTGTTCTGCGACCTGTGCGGCCGGCGCATGTACGGCAAGACGTCGAAAGGCGTCAGCTACTACGTGTGCGCTCCCAAACCCGGCTACGTGCCCGCCGGCCACCCGGCGGCATCCAGCTGGTGGGTCCGCGAGGAACCAATCGTTGAGGGCCTCAGCGAGTTCCTCGCCGAAAGGATCTTCGGGACGTACCGGCGTGACCTGCTCGCCAGCGCGCTGACGACAGGCACCGACCCCGACACCGACGACCGTGATCGACGCATCGCCACACTAGAACGCTCCCTCGCCACCAACGAGCGTCGCCGACGGAGCCTGATCAGGAACCTCGAACTCGTCGATGATCCAGACAACCCAGACCCGGACCTGAAGCACGACTTCGCGGAACGCCGCGCCGAGCTTCGAGCCGAACGAACCAAGCTCGAACGCGAACTCGACGATCTACGCGACCAGGCACAGAAAGCGACGAACCCGGCACTGCTCGCACTGCTGCCCATAGGTGCCATCGACCTCGCGTACCTACCAGACGAGATCAGCCGCCGGCTCTTCGCGGCCCTCCGCCTGGAGATCCGCTACAACCGCGACACCCGCACCGCTCGATGCAGAGTTACCCTATGTGGCGACACGGTGCGATCCGTGGCGGAGATCGGCAGTAGCATCGTCGGCTCCAAGCCTACCGAGAGGGAACACAGAGATGACCAAGGGAGAGGACCGAAAGTGATCAATGGGGAGCGGCGGCTTCCCTCCTTCTACTTGGTGCCCCCGGCAGGATTCGAACCTGCGCACCCGCCTCCGGAGGGCGGTGCTCTATCCCCTGAGCTACGGGGGCTCCGGGTCAACGCGGCATACGCTACCAGGACGGAACGCCGGATCGGGAATCCGGGTCGCCGTAAGCTTCCGGTGTGTACCCTGCCACCCCCCGAGTCCTCGTCGTCGACGACGACGCGGTGATACGTCAGCTCGTGGTCGTCAACCTTGAGTTGGAGGGCTTTGAGGTCCATACCGCCGTAGACGGCGTGGACTGCCTGGAGATGGTGCGCGAGATCGCCCCACAGGTGATCACATTGGACATCATGATGCCGAGGATGAACGGCTGGGACGTGGCCGCCCGGCTGCGGGAGGAGCCGGACACCGCCGCCATCAAGATGATTATGCTGACCGCCCGGGCTCAGGAGGCCGACGTCAAGCGTGGGATGCGGGTCGGGGTGGACTACTACCTGACCAAGCCGTTCGACCCGGACGAACTCATCGGTGTGGTCCAGCGGCTGGCTGCGGGCCAGCCGGTCTGACCCGGCGCCGATAACATCGCCGTCATGACCCCCGCCGATCTCGCTGACGCCATCGTGACGGCCATCGGCCGCGCGGTCGCGGACGGCGACTTGGACGTGACTGTGCCGACCGCCGTCACGGTGGAGCGGCCGAAGACGCCCGAGCACGGGGACTACGCCTCCCCGGTCGCGCTCCAGCTTGCCAGGGCCGCCCGTCGTCCGCCGCGCGCCGTCGCGGAGACGTTGGCCCGGCGGCTCGCTACCGACAGCGAGCTCGCCGCCGTGGACGTCGCCGGCCCGGGGTTCCTCAACTTCCGGCTGGCCGACGCCGCCCTCGGAGAGATCGCCCGCACGGTGGTGTCGGCCGGTGACCGGTACGGCTGGGCGGTCAGGCCACGAGGTGTCCGGGTCAACCTGGAGTTCGTCAGCGCGAACCCGACCGGCCCGGTGACGCTGGCCTCGGCGCGCCGGGCGGCCGTCGGGGATGCCCTGGGGCGCATCCTGCCCGCGGCCGGGTTCGAGGTGGGCACGGAGTACCACGTGGGCACGGAGTACCACTACGACCGCGGGGCGTCCGAGCAGGCCCTGCACGACCTGGTCGACGCGGCCGGGGCCGGCGCGGCGCGGTACTGGCTGGTCCGGTCTTCGCCGGATTCGGCGCTCGATCTGGATCTGGACCTGATGGCCCGCCAGACCAGTGACAACCCGGTCTTCTACGTGCAGTATGCCCACGCGCGGATCAGCTCGCTGCTGCGCGACGCCGAGTCCCTGGGCCTCACGGCCGCGACCGAGCCGGTCGACGTCGCCCTGCTGACCCAGCCGCGGGAGGGTGAGCTGCTGCGCGCGCTCGGCGAGTTCCCCCGAGTGATCGAGTCCGCCGCGAGGCTGCGTGGCCCCCATCGGCTCGCCCGCTATCTCGAGGAACTTGCCGGGGTCTACTACCGGTTCTACGACTCCTGCCGGGTGCTTCCGCAGGGCGACGCCGAGCCCGGTCCGGCCACCGGCGCGCGGCTGATGCTCGTGGCGGCGACCCGGGTGGTGTTCGCGAACGGCCTGGGACTGCTCGGGGTCAGCGCCCCCGAGCGGATGTGACGAGCGGTCGGTCCGGGCGTCCGGGCGGGTTCGGGAACGAGCCGGTTGGAAAGCGTGAAACAGGCGGCATGAGGCAGGCAGAGGCGAGATGAGCGAGATCGACAGCCCGGCGGTGGTGCCGTTGGAGGAGAAGCCGTTGGAGGAGAATCTGTGGCCGGCCACGGCCCGGCTGGACGCCGACGGTGTGCTGCGAATCGGTGGGATCCGGGTTAACGAGCTGGCCGCCGAGTTCGGCACGCCGGCCTTCGTTCTCGACGAGGCCGACTTCCGGGCCCGGTGCGCGGCTTGGCGGCGGGCGTTCGCCGAGTGTGACGTCTACTACGCGGGCAAGGCCTTTTTGTGCCGCACGATCGCTCGCTGGGTGGATGAGGGGGGTCTGAATCTCGACGTCTGTACGGGCGGGGAGCTTGCGGTGGCCCGCTCGGTCGGCTTCCCGGCGGATCGACTGCTCTTCCACGGCAACAACAAGTCCGTCGCGGAACTGCGGGCGGCCGTCGGCTATGGCGTCGGGCGGATCGTCGTCGACTCCTTCGCCGAGATCACCCGCCTGGCAGCCGTCGCAGCCGAGGCGGGCGTGCGCCAGCGCGTGCTGATCCGCGTCACCCCGGGCGTGGAGGCGCACACACATCACTACGTCTCCACCGGGCAGGAGGACCAGAAGTTCGGGTTCTCGCTGGCCGGCGGGTCGGCGGCCGAGGCGGTGGAACGCGTGCTCGCGGCCGCCGGCTCCCTCGAACTCGTCGGCCTGCACGCGCACATCGGCTCGCAGATCTTCGACACGGCCGGGTTCGGCCTGGCGGCGCACCGCCTGGTGGGCCTGCTCGCGCGCATCCGCGACACCCACGACCTCGAACTGCCCGAGCTCGACCTCGGCGGTGGCCTCGGCATCGCCTACACCGGCGAGGACGCCCCGCTGGAGGTCACCGACGTCGCCGAGCGGCTGACCGCCGTGGTCGGCAAGGAGTGCGCCGCCGCGGGCCTGACCGTCCCGCGCCTCGCGGTGGAACCGGGACGGGCCATCGTCGGATCGACGACGGTGACCCTCTACGAGGTCGGCACTGTCAAGGAGCTGCCCGGGCTGCGCACCTTCGTCAGCGTGGACGGCGGCATGAGCGACAACATCCGCACGGCGCTCTACGACGCCCGCTACACCGCCCGGCTGGTCTCCCGGACCGGTTTGGCCACGACGCACGTCGTCACGATCGTCGGCCGGCACTGCGAGTCCGGGGACGTCGTCGCCCACGACGTGCCGCTGCCCGACGACGTCCGGCCCGGTGACCTGCTGGCCATTCCCGCCAGCGGCGCCTACCACCGGTCGATGGCCAGCAACTACAACCACGTGGCGCGGCCACCGGTGATCGCCGTGCGCGACGGCGCGGCCCGGATCATCGTCCGGCGGGAGACCGAGGACGACCTGCTGCGCCTGGACGTCGATCCGGGCGTGAAGGTCGAGCCGGGCGCCGACCCGGCCTCCCCGGAGGTGGCGTGGTGAGGATCGCGTTGCTCGGCTGTGGGGTCGTCGGCAGCGAGACCGTCCGGCTGTTGCAGGCCAACGCCGCCGATCTCGCCGCCCGGGTCGGGGCTCCCCTGGAGCTCGCCGGGATCGCGGTGCGCAGGCCGGGCCGCGCCCGCGCCCTCGACGCGGATCCGGCGCTGTTCACCGGGGATGCGGCGGGCCTCGTCGCCCGGGACGACGTCGACATCGTGATCGAGCTTGTCGGCGGCATCGAGCCGGCCCGCTCCTGGCTGCTGTCCGCCCTGCGGGGGGGTAAGTCGGTGGTCACCGCGAACAAGGCCCTGTTGGCCTCGGACGGCGCGACGCTGCACGACGCGGCCGCCGCGGCCGGCACCGATCTCTACTACGAGGCCGCCGTGGCCGGGGCCATCCCGCTGATCCGCCCGCTGCGCGAGAGCATGGCCGGGGATCGTGTGCACCGGGTGCTCGGCATTGTCAACGGGACGACCAACTTCGTGCTGACCCGGATGGACGAGATCGGCGCGTCGTTCACCGAGGCGCTCGCCGAGGCCGGGGCGCTCGGATACGCCGAGGCCGATCCCTCCGCCGACATCGATGGGTTCGACGCGGCCGCGAAGGCGGCCATCATGGCCCAGCTGGCCTTCCACTCCCGGGTAACGATCGACGACGTCTACCGGGTCGGCATCGGTGAGATAACCACCGCCGACATCGCCAGCGCCCGGGAGCTCGGTTGCACCGTGAAGGCACTCGCGGTGGCGGAACGCTCGGCCGAGACCGAGGGGATCAGCGTGCGGGTCCACCCGGCGATGATCCCGCGCACCCACCCGCTGGCCGGGGTGCGGGAGGCCTTCAATGCGGTGTTCGTCGAGTCCGAGGCGGCGGGCCAGCTGATGTTCTACGGCCAGGGCGCCGGCGGGGCGCCGACCGCCTCGGCGGTGCTCGGGGATGTGGTCGCGGTCGCGCGCAACCGTATCGCTGGCCGTCGCGGCCCTGGTGAATCGTCCTACGCCGCGCTGCCTGTGCTGCCGATGGGCCGTACCGTGACGAGGTATCACGTGAATCTCGACGTCACCGACAAGACCGGCGTGCTCGCGACGGTCGCTGGGGCGTTCGCGCGTCACGATGTGTCTATCAGGAGCGTTCGTCAGGACGGCCGCGGCGACGACGCGAGCCTCGTCCTGGTGACGCATGCCGCCCCGGACGCGGCACTGTCCGCCACCGTCGAGGAGCTCCGCGGCCTCGCCGGTGTCCGGGCGGTGTCCGGCGTGATGCGGGTTGAGGGAGGTGAGCCGTGACCACGACGTCATCCACACCGCTCGCGGACGAGCCGGCCGTGCCGGTGCTGTCCGCGGCGCCCGATCGGCCGCACCGGCCGTGGCAGGGAATCATCGAGGAGTACCGGGACCGTCTGCCGATCGCACACGACACGCCCGTCATCACGTTGCGTGAGGGTGGGACGCCCCTGCTGCCCGCGGCACACCTCTCCGACCTCACTGAATGTGAGGTTCATCTCAAAATCGAAGGGGCGAATCCGACTGGGTCCTTCAAGGACCGCGGGATGACGGTGGCCATCAGCCGGGCTGTCGGCGCCGGTTCCCAGGCTGTCATCTGCGCGTCCACCGGCAACACCTCGGCGTCGGCCGCTGCCTACGCGGCCCGCGCCGGCATCACCTGCGCGGTGCTGGTGCCCAGCGGAAAAATTGCCCTGGGCAAGCTCGCCCAGGCGCTTGTCCACGGGGCCCGGCTGCTGCAGCTCGACGGCTCCTTCGACGACTGCCTGCGGGTGGCGCGCGAACTCGCCGACACCTCGCCGGTCACCCTGGTCAACTCGGTGAACCCCTTCCGTCTCGAGGGGCAGAAGACGGCGTCCTTCGAGATCGTGGAGGCGCTCGGCCGGGCCCCGGACGTCCACTGCCTGCCGGTCGGCAACGCCGGCAACATCACCGCTTACTGGCGGGGCTACCTCGAGGAGAACAACCGGATCGCCAGCGGCCACCCGCGGATGTGCGGTTTCCAGGCAGCGGGTGCCGCGCCCATCGTGCGGGGCGAGGTGGTGACCTCGCCGCAGACGATCGCCACGGCGATCCGCATCGGCAACCCGGCGTCGTGGGATCTCGCCGTCGAGGCGAGAGAGGCCTCCGGTGGTCTGATCGACGCCGTGAACGACCGGGAGATCCTCGCCGCCTACCGCTTGCTGGCCCGCAAGGAGGGCGTCTTCGTGGAGCCTTCCAGCGCCGCCAGCGTCGCGGGCCTGCTGAAGGCACGGGCGGGCGGCCGGATTGAACCCGGCGAGCAGGTCGTGTGCACTGTCACGGGCAACGGGCTCAAGGACCCCGACTGGGCGATCAGCGGCGCGGCCCGGCCGGAAACGATCCGCCCGACCGTCGCGGGCGCCGCCGAGGCACTGGGGCTGCAGCGCTCGTGACCACTCGGTCCTCCCCGCGCCCAGGCGGGACGGCGGCCTTCGCCGAGCGGGTCGGCCGGTCCGGGCCGGTCACCGCGGCCGACGGCGTGTCGCGGTGGGTCCGGGTCCGGGTACCGGCGACCAGCGCGAATCTCGGCCCCGGCTTTGACACGTTCGGCCTGGCATTGGGCCTGTACGACGAGGTCGATGTCGAGACGACCCGATCCGGTCTCACCGTTGACGTCGTCGGCACGGACGTCGTCGCCCGGGACGAGACGCACCTCGTGGTCCGGGCGATCCGGGCGACCTTCGACACCCTCGGCCGGGCGCAGCCCGGTCTCGCGTTGCACTGCGTCAACCGGATCCCGCACGGCCGCGGGCTGGGATCCTCGGCCGCGGCGATCGTCGCCGGGGTCGCCGCCGCCGCCGCGCTCGCGCAGCCGGACCTCGGGCCCGCCTTCGAGACCGGCGCCGCCTTCGAGGCCGGCGCGGACTCCGTGTCCGCGCCCGATGACGCACCCGAGCCGGATCCGGTGTCCAGAGCCGCGTCGGGAGCCGGCTTCTTCGGGCCCGCGGGCATGCTGCGGCTCGCCAGCGCCATCGAGGGGCACCCGGACAACGTCGCCGCGGCGCTGAGCGGGGGCTTCACCGTTGCGTGGCAGGACGGCGACGGTGCCCGGTCCCTGCGCGTCGATCCCTTCGCCGAGCTGAGACCCGTGATCTTCATCCCCGCGATACGGCAGTCGACCGAGCAGTCGCGCGGGGCGCTGCCGAGCGGCGTTCCGTTCGCCGACGCCGCCCGCAACCTCGGTCGGGCCGCGCTGCTGGCGTTGACGATGTCGGCAGCCGAGCCGGCCGCCGGGCAGCCGTCCCGACGTGCCGAGGCACTCCTGCGTGCCACCGAGGATCTGGTGCATCAGCCCTACCGGTTCCCCGGCGTCCCGGCGTCGGCGGACCTCGTCGGTCGGCTGCGCGGCGGGGGGATCGCGGCGGCCCTGTCCGGTTCGGGGCCATCCGTCATCGCCCTCGCCGTCGGTGGTGAACAGGCCGCGGCGGCGGTGGACGTGGCGGGTGCCGGGTTCTCCGTCGCCCCGCTGCCGGTGGACAGACACGGTGCACGCGTCATCCGATGTCGATCCGCAGCGCCATGACCCCGTTGCCCGCGGTGGGATCCGCTGCGACGGCTGGCGCTGTGAGCTCCCGATGCGCGGTTGTGTGTCACATCGGGAAGTCCTGACGTCTCAAGGTTGTTGCCGAGGTGTCTGCCGCTGGATAGTCTGGTGACTGCACCCGCTGCCACCGTGGCGCGTGCTCGCTCCCGCCGTGCCGCTCTGGTCTCGCCAGGTGGAACATGGTTCGGGACTCCGGTGTATAAGCTTCGTCGTCGTTGCCTCGGCTCCACACCGGCACTCCCAGGCGGGATCGGCGAGTTCGCTCGCGGCAGTCGGCCGCTGGCGCCGTACACGGGCGCGATGCTTGCCCATTCGGTGCTGTATACCCCTTCACCCGGCATGCGTGCAGGCGAAGAAGGTCCACAAGCAACGCCCGGCTCACCGGGAGCCAGTTCCTTCAGGGAAGGAAAACCTTGAGCGACACCACCAACGTGCTGCCGCAGAGCGCACGTGAGTCTGCGCCGCCCGTGACGCCTGCATCCCCCCGGGAGAGTGACCCGGCGGCGAGCACCTCGTCCGCAGACGCCATCTCGGCTGAGCCCACCGGGAACGGTGACTCGCGCGCAGGCCGTATCACCCGGACCGCTCTCGCCGCACCTTCTCCGGCCGGAGAAGGTGCGGCCGTGACCCGACGCCGCCGGCAGGGCACCGGTCTGTCCGCTATGCTGCTCCCCGAGCTGCAGGCCATGGCCTCGTCCCTGGGGATCCAGGGCGTGGGCCGGCTGCGCAAGGGCCAGCTCATCGCCGCGATCCAGAACGTGCAGAACAACGAGTCCGCGGCCGTGACGCCCGTCGCGGCAGCCCCAGCGACTTCTTCGGCCCCCGCGGCTTCTTCGGCCCCCGCGGCCCCCACGG
>NZ_CDWWXB010000012.1:9487-17929 GCF_977971855.1 Frankia sp. CoWAU3
CCACGGCCCTTGCGCCGCCGCCCCCGGCGGAGTCGGGGCCGGCCTCGCCCGCCGGACCGGTTCCGGCCGCGAGCGAGACATCCCCCGCGCCGCGGGTGTCCCGGCAGGCTGCCGGCTCGGACGGCACCGCTACCCGCACCCGTTCCCGCCGTGGAGCCTCTCGGGCGGCGGCGAGCCCCGCCGCCGAGCAGCCGACCCTGCCCGAAACGGCGGCTGGGGACACGGTCGTGGAGACCCGGGCCGGATCGGTTGTGGACGCCCGGGCCGGATCGGCCGCTTCCGCCCAGCCGACCGTGTCCGCCCAGCCGGCCGGGGCGCCCGCGTCGGCTCCGCCGGCCGCCGCGTCCCACCGCCAGACCGATGCCGGTCCCCGGAGTCGGGAGGACCGTCGGGATCGTTCCGCCGACAACGGCCGGGTGAGCGCGAGTGACCGTCAGGGCGGTGAGGCCGGCGGCGAGCGTGCCACGGCGGACCGCCAGGGCGCGGACCGTCGCTCCGGTACGGACCGTCAGTCCGCTGATCGTCCCAGCCGCGTGGATCGCACCCAGCAGGGTGACCGGTCCGGGGCAGAGCGTTCCGGCGGCGACCGGCCCGGGCAGGGAGGGCAAGGGGGGCAAGGCGAGGACGACTTCGCCGCCCGTGGCCGGCGGGGCCGCTTCCGGGAACGCGGTCGTAACCGCGGTCGCGGCGGGCAGGCCGGCCCGAGCGAGAACGAGCCGGTCCTGCGCGAGGACGACGTCCTGGTCCCCGTCGCCGGCATTCTCGACGTTCTGGATAACTACGCCTTCGTGCGGACCAGCGGGTACCTGACCGGCCCGACCGACGTCTATGTCAGCCTCGCCCAGGTGCGTCGCAACGGGCTGCGCCGCGGTGACGCCATCACCGGTGTCGTCCGCGCCCCGCAGGAGGGCGAGCAGCGCCGGGACAAGTACAACGCGCTGGTCCGGCTCGACACCATCAACGGGATGGAGCCCGAGGAGGCACGCGGCCGGCCGGAGTTCACCAAGCTGACTCCGCTCTACCCCCAGGAGCGGCTGCGGCTGGAGACCGAGCCCCACATGCTGACCACGCGGGTCATCGACCTCGTGATGCCGATCGGCAAGGGGCAGCGGGCCCTGATCGTCAGCCCGCCCAAGGCGGGTAAGACGATGGTGCTGCAGTCCATCGCGAACGCGATCACGACGAATAACCCGGAAGTCCACCTCATGGTCGTGCTCATCGATGAGCGGCCGGAGGAGGTCACCGACATGCAGCGGTCGGTCAAGGGCGAGGTCATCGCGTCCACCTTCGACCGTCCACCGGCCGACCACACCAATGTCGCCGAGCTGTCCATCGAGCGGGCCAAGCGCCTGGTCGAGTTGGGCCACGACGTCGTCGTGCTGCTCGACTCGATCACCCGGTTGGGCCGTGCCTACAACCTGGCGGCCCCGGCCTCCGGTCGTATCCTGTCCGGTGGTGTCGACTCGACGGCGCTCTACCCGCCGAAGCGGTTCCTCGGCGCGGCCCGCAACATCGAGAACGGCGGGTCTCTGACGATCATTGCGACGGCGCTGGTGGAGACCGGTTCGACGATGGACATCGTGATCTTTGAGGAGTTCAAGGGAACCGGCAACGCCGAGCTCAAGCTCGATCGCAAGATTGCCGACAAGCGGATCTTCCCCGCGGTGGATGTCGACGCCTCCGGTACCCGCAAGGAGGAGATTCTGCTTGCCCCGGACGAGCTCGTGATCATGCACAAGCTGCGTCGCGTGCTCCATACCAGGGAGACCCAGCAGGCCCTCGAGCTCCTGCTCGATCGGCTCAAGCAGACCAGGACGAACTACGAGTTCCTGATGCAGATCGCCAAGACCGCACCGCCTCAGGATTAGCCTTCCCCCACACGGCGGCTTCGGCGCAGTGTGGGGGTCCCTGGCCCAGGGCGCCGTTCGGGGTTTCCGCGCGATCGCCTTCGGCGATCTTGCTGGGGGGTCGTTGGGGGCTTCGGCGCAGCGTGGGGATCCCTGCACCGGCTGGCGGTCGGCGCATCCGGCCTCTGGCAGACTGGCAGCAGACCGGCTCCGGTTCACGTCGTCCACGCGGGACGACGACCCGGCGGCCACTTTGAAAGAGGGATCATGAAGCCTGACGTCCACCCGACCTACCACGAGACGACGGTCACCTGTACCTGCGGGAACACCTTCACCACCCGCAGCACCAAGGAGAACGGCGCCGTCAACGCCGAGGTCTGCTCGCAGTGCCACCCGTTCTACACCGGCAAGCAGAAGATCCTCGATGTCGGCGGCCGGGTCGAGAAGTTCGAGCGCCGGTTCGGCCGGCGGCGCCCCGGCGAGAAGGCCGGCGGCGCGAAGTAGCTCGGCCGCGGCGCCCGTCCGGACTCCGGACGGGCGCCGTTCGCGTCTGGGACGGACGATACCCGTCCCACCGACCCCCTCCCGGAACCGTGACGCGTTCCAGGACCATGACGTGCGAAGGAACCACGATGACGTCCCCGCTCGACGGCCTGATCGCCGAGCACGCCGAGATCGAGGGGCAGCTCGCCGACCCGGCGGTGCACAACGACCCCGCGAAGGCGCGCGCCCTGAGCCGTCGCTACGCGCAGCTCGCCCCGGTCGTGGATCTTGCGCGCGAGCTCGACCGGGTGGAGGGAGACCTCGCTGCCGCCCGCGAGCTCGCGGTGCTGGACCCGTCGTTCCGGGACGAGGTCCATGATCTCGGCGAGGAGCTGGCCCGGCTCAACGACCGACTGCGGGCCTACCTCGTCCCGATCGACCCCGACGACGCCCGGGACGCCATCCTCGAGGTCAAGGCCGGCGCCGGTGGCGAAGAATCGGCGCTGTTCGCCGGAGACCTGCTCCGGATGTATCTGCGCTATGCCGAACGGCGCGGCTGGAAGACCGAGATCCTCGACGCCAACCCCTCCGACCTCGGCGGTTACCGTGATGTCAGCGTGGCGGTGAAGGCCCGGGGACCCGCGGGCCCCGGGGACGGTGTCTATGGCCGGCTGCGCTTCGAGGGCGGGGTGCACCGCGTCCAGCGGGTGCCCGTCACCGAGTCCGCCGGACGTATCCACACCTCGGCGGCCGGGGTCCTGGTGCTTCCGGAGGCCGAGGAGGTTGATGTCGAGATCGACCCGAACGACCTGCGCATCGACGTGTTCCGCTCGTCCGGCCCCGGTGGGCAGAGTGTCAACACCACGGACTCCGCGGTCCGGATCACCCATATCCCGACCGGTGTGGTGGTCTCCTGCCAGAACGAGAAGAGCCAGCTACAGAACAAGGAGTCCGCGCTGCGGATCCTGCGGGCCCGTCTGCTCGGGGCGGCCCGGGAGAAAGCCGAGTCGGAGGCGTCGCTGGCGCGTGCCAGCCAGGTCCGCACGGTGGACCGGTCGGAGCGGGTCCGGACCTACAACTTCGCCGAGAACCGGATCAGCGACCATCGGGTCGGCTACAAGGCACACAACCTCGACCAGGTGCTCGACGGGGAGCTCGACGAGGTCCTCGACGCGCTGGCCGCCGCGGACCTCGACGCGCGGCTGGCGGCTCAGGCGTCATGACCGGCCCGCCGGCCGTGCAGGGGCGCTCACGGGGCACGGAGCAGGAGCAGCCGGGCCGGGGTGCGTCCCCGCATTCGGGCTCCACGGATCCCCTGAGCCCGGTGCGCCACGCGGCCGACCTGACACCGCTGGCCGCGTGGTTGGCGGCGGCGACCGACCGGTTGCGTGCGGCCGGGGTGGCGAGCCCCCGCGCCGACGCCGAGCAGCTCGCTGCCTTCGTGCTCGCGGTGCCCCGCGGCAGGCTGGCACTGCTCGACGACGTCACGGCGGCGGCAGCGCGGCGGCTGGACGAGCTCGTGGCCAGGCGCGCGCAGCGGGTGCCGCTGCAGCACCTGACCGGTGCCGCCGGCTTCCGCCACCTCGATCTCACCGTCGGCCCCGGGGTCTTCATCCCGAGGCCCGAGACGGAGTCTGTCGTCGAATGGGCGCTTACAGAGCTCACCGGGTCCGCCGAGGCCCGGCGGCCGGGACCGTTGTGCGTCGATCTGTGTGCGGGCTCGGGGGCGATCGCGCTGTCCCTGGCGGCGGAGCTGCCCGGCGCGACGGTGCACGCCGTGGAGGTCGACCCGGCGGCGGTGGTCTGGCTGCGACGCAACATCGCCGGCACCGGTCTTCCCGTGACGGCGCACGCAGCCGACATCGCCGCGGCGCTGCCCGAGTCGCTCACCCGACTCGCCGGGACGGTCGACCTGATCATCAGCAATCCGCCGTACCTCCCCGACGCCGACCGCCACACGGTGGAGCCCGAGGTGGGCGAGCATGATCCGGCCCGTGCCCTGTGGGGGGGGCCCGACGGGCTCGACGTGGTGCGTACGGTTGTCGGGGTGGCTGCGCGGCTCCTGCGGCCAGGCGGTCTACTCGTCATCGAACACGCCGACGGCCACGGGGTGTCGGCGCCCGAGCTGCTTCGCGCCGACGGTCGCTGGTCGCACGTGGCGGATTATCGGGACCTGGCCGGCCGGGACCGGTTCGTCGCCGGCCGGCGCGGGGCGTCCCGTGAGCCCCGATCCTGAGGACGAACCCTGATCCTTGAGAAGAGGACGGGCAATGGAACGTTTCGACTGCTCTGACGAACGGGAGCGGGCCCGCGGTCTCGACGCGGCGGTCGGCACCGTCGCCCGGGGCGGGCTGGTTGTGCTCCCTACCGACACGCTCTACGGGCTGGGCGCCGACGCCTTCGATCGGGACGCGGTGGCCTCGCTGCTGGCGGCAAAGGGGCGTGGCCGGAACATGCCGGTTCCGGTCCTGGTCGGCTCCTGGCGCACCCTCGACGGGCTGATCGAGCGGATGACCCCCCAGGTCCGGGAGTTGATCACCGCATTCTGGCCGGGCGGGCTGACGCTGGTGGCCCGGCACACCCCGTCGCTGCGCTGGGATCTCGGGGAGAGCCGGGGCACGGTGGCGGTGCGCATGCCGCTGCACCCGGTGGCGATCGAGCTGCTGGGTCGGACCGGGCCGATGGCCGTCTCCAGCGCGAACATCAGTGGCCAGCCTCCGGCGACGACGATCGACGAGGCGCTGCACCAGCTCGGCGGTGCCGCGGATGTCTATCTCGACGGGGGACCGTGCCCGGCCGCCGTCCCCTCGACCATCGTCGACTGCACCGGGGAGGTGCCCGTTGTACTGCGCAGCGGTGCGATTGGCCTCACCGCGCTGCGTGCGGTGCTGCCGCTGATCCGGGAGCCCGTGAACCGATGAGCCCGTAGCTCGCAGGCGGCTCCGCGTGCCGGAGCCGGTCCGGACGGTCCGGGCCGGGATACGGTCCGGGCCGGGGTGGGCATGACGCCGCTGATCGTCCCGGCGGGAGAGTCCCGTACGATCCTGAACCGGGTCGCGGGGCGATGGTCACAGCGGGTGGCTTCGGGTAGATCCGGGTGGATGGTGTTCCCGGGCCAGAGGAGCATGGGGTGACCGGGTCGCCCGCGCGGCGGCACCGGTCATCGGTTGCCGGTTGTGGCGCGGTCGCCGTTCCAGCGCGGTCGCCGTTCTAACGCAGGAGGTTAGAAACGTCATGAGCACCCCGTTCTGGGGCCCGGACTTCGACCAGCTGAGCGCGACGGATCCGCAGATCGCGGAGGTGGTCCTCGATGAGCTGGACCGGCTGCGCGGCGGCCTGCAACTCATCGCGAGCGAGAACTTCACGTCCCCGGCGGTGCTGGCGGCGCTGGGCTCGACGTTGTCGAACAAGTATGCCGAAGGGTATCCGGGTCGGCGTTACTACGGCGGTTGCCAGGTGGTCGACCGGGCCGAGGAGATCGGCATCGCCCGGGCGAAGCAGCTCTTCGGCGCGGAGCACGCCAACCTGCAACCGCATTCGGGCTCGTCGGCGAACTTCGCCGTGTACGCGGCGCTGCTCACGCCCGGTGACACGGTCCTGGCGATGTCGTTACCGCATGGCGGTCACCTCACCCATGGCAGCAAGGTGAGCTTCTCCGGTAAGTGGTTCAACGTGGTGGCCTACGGCGTGCGGGAGGACACCGAGCTGATCGACTACGACCAGGTGCGGGAGCTCGCCCGCCAGCACCGGCCCAAGATGATCATCTGTGGGGCGACGGCCTACCCACGTCTGATCGACTTCGCCGCGTTCCGCTCGATCGCCGACGAGGTCGGTTCGTGGCTGATGGTGGACGCGGCGCACTTCATCGGTCTGGTCGCCGGGGGCGCGATCCCGAGCCCCGTTCCCTACGCCGACGTTGTCAGCTTCACCACCCACAAGGTGTTGCGCGGCCCGCGAGGGGGCATGATCCTCGCGCGTGAGGAGCTGGCTTCCCGCATCGACAAGGCCGTGTTCCCGTTCAGTCAGGGTGGCCCGCTGATGCACGCGGTCGCGGCGAAGGCCGTCGCGTTGCGGGAGGCGGCCTCGCCTGCTTACGCGCAGTACGCTCGCCAGGTGGTGGCCAACGCGCAGCGGCTCGCCGACGAGCTTGCCGCCGAGGGCATCCGGCCCGTCGCCGGTGGCACCGACACCCATCTCGCCCTGCTCGACCTGCGGGAACTCGGGGTCAGCGGCAAGGAAGCCGAGGCGCGTTGCGACGCGGCCGGCATCACCCTGAACAAGAACGCCATTCCCTATGACCCGCAGCCGCCCGCGATCTCCTCCGGCATCCGGGTGGGAACCCCGGCGGTCACCACCCAGGGGATGGGCGAGGGGGAGATGAAGGAGATCGCGGGGCTGATCGCCCACGCGGTGCGTGAGCCGGACACCGCCGCTGACGTCGCGGCGGCGGTGTCCGCGCTCGTCGCCCGGCATCCGGCCTATCCGCGGTAGGGGTCGATCCGCGGTGGGGGATCAGGCGGTTCCGCACGGCCGCGGCAGCAGGCGGCAGTAGCCGGATCCGGGTCCGGCAGGCGGGAGATGCCCGACGGTGCGCGAGTACCTGCTCGTCTTCGTGGTCTCGGCGGCGGTGACCTTTCTCGCCACGCCGGTGGCACGCGTCTTCGCCATGCGCATCGGTGCCGTCGCCGGGGTACGTGCCCGCGACGTCCACTCCACCCCGACGCCCCGGCTGGGGGGCCTGGCCATGCTTGCCGGGCTCTACGCCGGGTTCGGGGTGGCGGACCGCCTGCCGTTCCTCTCGGTGGTCTCCCAGGACTGGTCGGAGATCCGGGCGGTGCTCGTCGCCGGCACCTTGATCTGCCTGCTCGGCGTCGCCGACGACCGATGGGAACTGGACTCCCTGACCAAACTGGCCGGGCAGGTCGCCACGGCCGGCATCATGGTGCTCCTCGGCGTCCAATGGACGTTTGCGATCAATCGGGACAGCGAGACGACGCTGAGCCTGGGACCGGAGACCGCGGTCCCGCTGTCCATCCTCGCCACGGTCGTGCTTATCAACGCGATGAACTTCATCGATGGCCTGGACGGCCTCGCGGCGGGCGTCGCGGCGATCGCCGCCGGCGCGACCTTCTACTTCGCCTATCAGATCGCAGTGATCAACGGCTTCTACCGGGCCTCCCCGGCGGCGCTCCTGGCCGCCGTGACCGCCGGGGTCTGCATCGGCTTCCTGCCGCACAATTTCAATCCGGCCCGGCTGTTCATGGGGGACTCGGGCTCGATGCTCATCGGCCTGCTGTCGGCCGCATCGATGATCTCCGTGACCGGTCAGGTGGCCTACGGGGGTTACGCTGGACCCTCACGGTCCTACCCGTCGCTGATCCCGTTGGCGATACCCCTGGCCGTGCTCGCCGTTCCGTTTCTCGATCTCGGGCTCGCGGTCGTCCGGCGGACGAGGGCGGGGCGCTCGCCGTTCGCGGCGGACAAGATGCATCTCCACCACCGCATGCTGGAAATCGGTAATTCGCACGTGAGGGCGGTTCTCTTCATGTATTTCTGGGCGGCTCTGGTCGGGTTCGGAGGTGTCGCCGCGTCGTTCTCCAACTCCCCGTTGCCGATCCTGGTCGCCACCGTCGGAGTGGGCCTCGCGGTCCTGATCGCGCTGCTGATCAGGACCCAGCGATCGGCGCGGCGCGCATGATCGTGCCGGCGGCCCGGGTGATCCGGCTGGGAGCGGCGCTGACCGGGGTGCTGGCGGTCCCGGCGGTGGGGCTCGCGGTGGTCCTGCGCGGCGGGACGGGCGCCCTGAGTGCCGCGGTCGGCCTGATGATCGTCATGGCGTTCTTCGGTATCAGCAAGGTGGCGGTCGGGGCCGTCGCGCGCCGGGCGCCGCATCTGCTCCTGCCGGCGGCCCTTGGCACCTACGCGGCGAAGGTAGCACTGCTGGGTGTCCTGCTCGTGGTGATCCAGGACACGGAGGCCCTTGACCTGCCAGCCTTCGCCTGGTCGATTTTCGCCGGGGTCTTCGGGTGGATGGGTGCCGAGCTCTGGGTCGCGACCCACACCCGGATGCCCTTCTACGACCCGGAGCGTCCCGGCGCGTGGGACGCCTCGC
>NZ_CDWWXB010000012.1:18064-22348 GCF_977971855.1 Frankia sp. CoWAU3
GGCGAGGCGTGGAACGTCTTCGGCACGTTGATCGCCGGAATGCTCTTCTGGGGACTGGTCGGTTTTGGAGCGGATCGCCTTCTCGGCTTTCACGTGTTGTTCCTGCCGATCGGACTGACCGTCGGCCTCGCCGCCGCGATGTACCTCGTGATCTATCGACTTACCCGGTGAGAGGGCGGATAGCCGGGCTTCCGGCCAGCTCGGCAGTCTTGGCGAAATACGCTCCGTTGGTCCTGTTCGCCCAGTTCGTTCGGCCTGACCGTTCTGTCCCGCTTGTCCTGGTAGTTCCGTCCTGCTGGACCTGGCTGTACCGACCGCCCCGGCTGTTCCATTGATTCGGGCCGGTCCTCGCCGTCGATGACCTCGAAGGTCATCGACGGCGCAACCGATTCCGGTCAGAGTGGACCCAGGTCGCCGAGACGGGGAAGGGAGAGCCGAATTGTGCTCATCTGGCAGACGTTGTGACGCTATTGGGAGTAGCCGACGGCGGGAGATGGGTGCAGCCGGAAGCCGCGTGTCATCAACTCGTTGCGTTGTGTGGAATGGGTAGCAACGGAGTGAAACCCATAGACAACGCGCGGATGAACCAGTGCGAACGTCGAAGCGAGTCCGTGCTTGTGGGGTGCCGGTGTGGATAGTATCGCGGGCAACAGGACGTCGGCCTGCCGACACCCATCAGGGCCTGGGCTTGTCGAGGTGTCCTTCGGAGCGCTGTACCCGGTTGGCGACGGGTCGTTCTTCGGCGTGAGCGTGTCGTGCGAACCCGGTAGGGTGGAGGCAATCTGCCGCCGAGCACGGCAACCTCGCCGGGCCGTGAACGCGCTACCTAATCGATCATGGAGGTGTTTGTCGTGCCGGTCCTCGCCGACGAGGGCTTCGAAGGCCCCACCAAGGAGGTCTTCCAGACTCCGCACTGGTTCGATGTCGGGATCGGCTCGGTCAATCTCTACCTCAACAAGGCCACCGCGCTCACGATCTTTGCTGCGCTGTTTGTCGGTGTGATCTTCTGGTTGGGATTCCGCCGAGCTAAAATCATACCTCGCGGCCTCCAGAACCTGTGCGAGTCGGCCTACGACTTCATCGATCTGCAGATCGCCCGGGGTGTCATCGGCGAGAAGGGCACGAGATACACGCCCTACCTGCTCGTCCTGTTCAGCTTCGTGTTGATCTGCAACGTGCTCGCGGTGGTGCCCGGGGCCCAGTTCCCGGCGACCTCGCGCATCGCCGTCCCGATGGTTCTGGCGCTCGTCACGTACGTGCTGTTCAACTACGCGGGCATCAAGGCCAACGGCGCCGGTCCGTACTTCAAGGAGATGATTGACCCGGCTCCCACCGCGCCGCTGTGGATCCGCGTGCTCCTGGCGCCGATCGAGATTCTCTCGACCTTGATCGTGCGGCCCTTCACGCTGGCGGTCCGGCTCTTCGCGAACATGTTCGCCGGGCACATCCTGCTGCTGGTCTTCTCGCTGGGCGCGGACTACCTGCTGCCCAAGCCCCCCTATGTGTTCGGCGCCGCGTCACTGCTGGTGGCGATCATCCTCACGGCGTTCGAGCTTGTCATCGACGCTCTCCAGGCGTACATCATCACGATCCTCACAGCCGCCTACATCGGCGGTGCGATGGTGCACGGAGAGCACGAGGTAGCTCCGTCCGAGGAACTCGCCTCGCCTGCTCCGGTGGGCGTGCCGGTATCGGCCCGGGCCTAGATTCCCGACACACCCTTCCAGCACCGGCGAGTCCCGGTGCCCGACTGAATAGGAAAAGCACCGCAATGGCAGACATTCTCGCCGCCAAGGACGCTGTGAGCGGAAGCCTGGGCGCCGTCGCCTACGGCCTCGCCGCCATCGGTCCCGGTATCGGTATCGGTCTCATCTTCGGCCTGGGCGTCCAGGCGATCGCCCGCCAGCCCGAGGCCGAGCAGGTCGCCTTCCGGTACATGCTCATCGGCTTCGCTCTCGCCGAAGCCCTCGCGCTCATCGGCTTCGTCGTTCCCTTCGTCTTCCCGTAAACCGGCGGGGCAATCATGAGCGCGACATCCATCCTTATCGCCGCCGCCGAGAGCGGGCACTCCGACGAGAACGTTCTGGTCCCGCCGCTGAGTGAACTGCTCATCGGAACGTTGTCGTTCGCCTTGCTCGTGGCCTTCTTCTTCTGGAAGATCAGGCCGCAGATCGCCAGGACCTACGCGCAGCGCACCGAGCGGATCGAGGGCGGGCTCGCCCGCGCCGAGGCGGCGCAACGCGAGGCGCAGGCCCTGCTGGAGCAGTACCGCGCCCAGCTGGCCGAGGCTCGGACCGAGGCCGCGCGCATCCGCGAGGAGGCGCACGGCGAGGGCCGGCAGATCACCGAGGAACTCCGCGCCGCGGCGCAGCGCGAGATCGCCGAGATCAAGGCCCGGGCGGACGCCCAGCTCGCGGCCGACCGGGCGCAGATCGTCGCCCAGGTCCGCTGGGAGGTCGGTGAGATCGCGGTCGATCTGGCCTCGAAGATCGTCGGATTCCAGCTGGAGAGCAGCGCCACGCAGAACCGGCTGATCGACGACTTCATCGCAGCGCTTGACAACTCGGCCGAGGGCGTCGGTACCGTGGCCGCACCGGTCAGGCCGGGAGGCTGACGGTGGAGGGAGCCAGCAGGCACGGCTTGGCGGCCGCGCGGGCGACGCTCGACGAGGCAACCGCGACGGCACCGGGCGCGCCCCGCCCGGTGGACGCCGGGCGGATCGCCGAGGACCTCCGGGCCGTCGCCGAGCTCCTCGCCCGGGAGCCGGCCGTGCGCCGCGCCCTCACCGACCCGGGGGCACCCGTGGCCGCGCGCACGGAGCTGGTCACCCGGCTGTTCGGAACTCAGCTCGCCCCGGCGAGCCTGCGGATCGTGCACACGGCGGTCGGGGCGCGCTGGTCGCGGCCGTTCGATCTGCAGTACGCGCTGCTCGAACTGAGCGTCGAGGCGCTGCTCGTCGAGGCGGAGCGGGACGGGGCGCTGGAGGAGGTCGAGGACGAGCTGTTCCGGTTCGGCCGGATCCTCGACCAGAACGCTCCGCTCGCGCTCGCGCTGACCGACCCGGCCGCGCCGGCGGCAGTCAAGGACAGGCTGCTCACCCGGCTGCTCGCCGGCCGGGCGCACCCGGTCACCGTGCGCCTGGTCCAGCAGGCGGCGGCCGACCGGATCCACGGCGACGTCGAGCGCCGGCTGGCCGAGTTCAGCCGGATCGCCGCGGCCCGCCGGGGTCGGGTGGTGGCGATCGTCCGTACGGCGGTTCCGCTGAGTAGCGAAGTCGTCGCCCGTCTGGGTGCGGCGATCAGCCGGTACTTTGGCCGCCAGATCCAGCTGCAGGTCGATCTCGACCCCGACATCCTGGGTGGTGTCGTGGTCCAGGTCGGCGGCGAGGTGGTGGACGGCAGCGTGCTGCGCTGGTTCGTCGCCGCCCGCCGGGCCCTGCTCCGATAGGCGGCGACCGTGACCACGATGATCGTGACGGTCCCCGTCGCCGCGACCACCGCGGACCCGCATCCCGACCCGGGGCGACCTGCCCTGCCCGCAATGAAGGACGAAGGACGTAAGCGATGACTGAGCTCTCCATCCGGCCGGAGGAGATCCGCGACGCCCTGCGGGAGTACGTCGACTCTTTCCAGGCCACCTCAGCCGGCCGTGAGGAGGTCGGCCGGGTCGTCGTCACCGGTGACGGCATCGCCCGGGTCGAGGGTCTCCCGCACACGATGACCAACGAGCTGCTGGAGTTCCACGGAGGTGTGCTGGGTCTCGCGCTGAACCTCGAGGTCGGCGAGATCGGAACCGTCATCCTGGGTGAATCCGAGAACATCGAGGAGGGGCAGGAGGTCCGCCGCACCGGCCAGATCCTCTCCGCTCCCGTCGGTGACGGCTTCCTCGGCCGGGTCGTCGACCCGCTCGGGCGGCCGATCGACGGCCTCGGGGAGATCGTGGCCGAGGGATCCCGGGAGCTGGAACTGCAGGCGCCGACGGTCGTCCAGCGCCAGCCGGTGAAGGAACCCCTGCAGACCGGTATCAAGGCGATCGACGCGATGACGGCCATCGGCCGTGGTCAGCGCCAGCTGATCATCGGCGACCGGCAGACCGGCAAGACGACGGTGGCCATCGACGCGATCATCAACCAGCGGGACAACTGGACCTCTGGTGATCCGTCGAAGCAGGTCAAGTGCGTCTACGTGGCGATCGGCCAGAAGAAGTCGACAATCCGCGAGGTGGTGAACTCTCTGGAGGAGGCCGGCGCGCTGGCCTACACCACGATCGTGGCGGCGCCGGCTG
>NZ_CDWWXB010000012.1:22740-26697 GCF_977971855.1 Frankia sp. CoWAU3
CCCGCCTGCTGGAGCGCTGCGCCAAGCTCTCCGACGAGCTCGGCGGCGGCTCGCTGACCGGACTGCCGATCATTGAGACGAAGGCCAACGACATCTCGGCCTACATCCCGACGAACGTCATCTCGATCACCGACGGGCAGGTCTTCCTGGAGTCCGACCTGTTCAACCAGGGTGTCCGCCCGGCCATCAACGTCGGCACCTCGGTGTCCCGGGTCGGCGGTAGCGCGCAGGTTAAGGCGATGAAGTCGGTCGCCGGCCGCCTGCGGCTGGACCTCGCCCAGTACCGCGAGCTCGAGGCGTTCTCGGCCTTCGGTTCCGACCTGGACAAGGCCTCGCGGGACCAGCTCGCGCGCGGCGCCCGCCTGGTTGAGCTGCTCAAGCAGCCGCAGGGCCAGCCCTTCCCGGTCGAGCGCCAGGTCGTGTCGATCTGGGCCGGAACCACCGGCAAGCTCGACGATGTGCCCGTGGCGGACATCCGTCGCTTCGAGTCGGAGTTCCTGGACTTCGTCGGCCGGTCTTACCCAGAGGTATACGACGCGATCGTGACCACCGGCAAGCTCAGCGACGACACGATCGCCATGCTGGAGTCGGCCGTCGCGGAGTTCAAGAAGCAGTTCACGCTGTCCGACGGCAAGCCGTTGGTCAACGAGCCGGCGCCGAGCCCGCTCGACCCGGGGCTGGTGCGGCAGGAGTCGATCCCGATGCACCGGCCCGCGGCGCGCAAAGACGACGAGGGCTGATCCATGGCGGGCCAGCTTCGTGAGTACCGGCGGCGCATCCGGTCGGTGCAGTCGACGAAGAAGATCACCCGAGCGATGGAGCTGATCGCGGCTTCCCGCATTGCCAAGGCGCGGGCGCGGGTCGCTGCGGCCCGCCCCTATGCCGAGGAGATCACCCGGGTGATCGAGGCGGTCGCGGCGCAGACCACGATCGACCATCCGCTCACCACCGAGCGGCCCGGGGCGGCCCGGGCCGCGGTCGTGGTGATCACCAGCGACCGGGGGTTGGCCGGCGGGTACAGCTCGAACGCGCTGCGGCGCACCGGGGAGCTCATCGAGCTGCTGCATTCGGAGGGCAAGGAGACCGACCTGCACGTCGTGGGCCGCAAGGGAACGGGCTACTACCGCTTCCGGGGACGTGCGATGAGCGGCGAGTACACCGGTTTCTCCGAACAGCCGTCGTACGCGGACGCCAAGTCGGTCGCGGACGCGCTCATCGCGGCCTTCATCGCCACGAGCGAGAACGGCGGGGTGGACGAGATCCACGTGGTCCACACGGAGTACGTCAGCGCCATCACCCAGACGCCGGTCGCCCGCCGGTTGCTGCCGATGGTGCTCACCGAGACCGACGAACCGCCGCGTGGCGGTCCGCTGCCCCAGTATGAGTTCGAGCCCTCCGCCGAGGGGGTGCTCGACGCGTTGCTGCCGCGCTACGTGGAAAGCCGGCTCTATGCGGCGCTGCTCGAGTCGGCGGCGTCGGAGTCGGCGGCGCGGCAGCGGGCCATGAAGTCGGCTACGGACAACGCCGAGGACCTCATCAAGAGATACACCCGGCAGGCCAACCGGGCCCGACAGGACGCCATTACTCAGGAGATCTCCGAGATCGTCGGTGGCGCCAACGCTCTGGCTTCGGGAACCTGATATGGGTGGGCGGCGGTTCACACTCGTGTGGCCGGACTCGTGTGACCGGAACCGATGAGGACAGCGACGACAACAGAACGTGAAGGACGACGCCGAAGGCGGAGCGCGCGCGACGCGGGCCGTTCCGTCCCAGGTGCCAGCGAACGCGAGCCCGAGGCTGCGGCGGCGGGCATTGATCGGAAACTGAGGACGCCATGACCGTCACCACCAGCTCGCCGGCCACGGCACAGGGCCGGACCCCGGGGATCGGCCGGGTCGCCCGAGTCATCGGACCGGTTGTCGACGTGGAGTTCGCTCCCGACGAACTCCCCGAGATCTACCAGGCACTGCAGGTCGACCGGACTATCGGCGACGAGACGCTGACGCTGACGCTCGAGGTCGCCCAGCACATCGGTGACAACACCGTGCGGGCCATCTCCATGCAGCAGACCGACGGTCTCGTCCGGGGCGCGCCCGTCCACGACACCGGCGCGCCGATCTCGGTCCCGGTCGGCGACGCCACCAAGGGCCACGTGTTCAACGTGCTTGGCACGCCGCTCGACGTGAAGCAGATCGAGGCCGAGACGTACTGGCCGATCCACCGGTCGGCGCCGGCGTTCGACCAGCTCGAGTCGAAGACCGAGATGTTCACCACCGGCATCAAGGTCATCGACCTGCTCGCGCCGTACGTGCGCGGTGGGAAGATCGGCCTGTTCGGCGGTGCCGGCGTCGGCAAGACCGTCATCATCCAGGAGATGATCCGCCGGGTCGCCAAGGAGTTCGGTGGCGTCTCGGTGTTCGCCGGGGTCGGCGAGCGTACCCGTGAGGGCAACGACCTGTTCCTGGAGATGACCGAGGCCGGCGTCATCGAGGACACCGCGCTGGTGTTCGGCCAGATGGACGAGCCGCCGGGTACCCGGCTGCGGGTCGCGCTCGGCGCGCTCACGATGGCCGAGTACTTCCGGGACGTCCAGAAGCAGGACGTGCTGCTGTTCATCGACAACATCTTCCGGTTCACCCAGGCCGGATCCGAGGTTTCCACGCTGCTCGGCCGGATGCCCAGCGCCGTCGGCTACCAGCCGACGCTGGCCGACGAGATGGGTGTGCTCCAGGAGCGCATCACCTCGACCCGGGGCCACTCGATCACCTCGCTGCAGGCCATCTACGTGCCCGCGGACGACCTGACCGACCCGGCGCCGGCGACGACGTTCACCCACCTCGACGCCACCACCGTGCTCGACCGGGCCATCTCCGACCTGGGTATCTACCCGGCGGTGAGCCCGCTCGACTCCAACTCCCGGATCCTGGACGCGCGCTATCTCGGGCAGGAGCACTACGACACGGCCCGTGAGGTGCAGCGGATCCTGCAGCGCTACAAGGACCTGCAGGACATCATCGCCATCCTCGGTATCGATGAGCTCTCCGAAGAGGACAAGATTCTCGTCAACCGGGCGCGGCGGATCCAGCGGTTCCTGTCGCAGCCGTTCTTCGTGGCCGAGCAGTTCACCGGCATCCCCGGCAAGTTCGTCCCGCTCGACGAGACGATCGACTCGTTCAAGCGGCTCACTCAGGGCGACTTCGACCACCTGCCGGAGCAGGCGTTCTTCATGTGCGGTGGCATCGAGGACGCGGAGAAGAACGCGGAGAACCTGTAATGCCGATCCGGGTGGCGATTGTCTCGCCCGAGCAGGAGGTGTGGTCCGGCGACGCCGACATGGTCGTCGCCCGGACCACCGACGGTGATCTCGGCGTGCTGCCCGGCCATGTGCCGCTGCTGGGTCTGCTGGCGCCGGGCGGAACGGTCCGGGTCAAGACCGGTGGCCGGGAGATCTCGGCCTCGGTGGACGGCGGCTTCATCTCGGTGACACACCAGGGTGTCAGCATCCTCGCCGAGACCGCGAAGCTGACCTGAGTTTCCCGCGGCCAAGGGCGCGTTCTCCGCATCGGGGGACGCGTCTTTCGCGTCACGTCACAGGTCGCGACAGGGCCCTACAGGCTCTACAGGCCCAACAGAAACTGCAGGGCCTTGGTCATCCGCAGCAGATGATCGGGACCCACGACGCCGAGCCGGCGACCAAAGCGCTGCTGGGACACCGATTTCACGTCCTCGACCTTCGCGTAGCTTGTCTCACGCAGACCGGTGCCGCCGGGCGCGAGCTCGACGTGGGAGGGCAGCCCGCAGCGCCTCCGCCTCGGCGGAGCGCTCGGCACCGAGCTCGTCCCAGGCGGGCGAGTCGGCCGCGAGGCGGTCGTACCCCTCCTCGAAGCCGCGCCAAAACAGCTCGCGCTCGTAGGCCTCGACGGCCTGGTCAATGATCGTCTGCATCTGCTGGCCGGT
>NZ_CDWWXB010000012.1:27165-27962 GCF_977971855.1 Frankia sp. CoWAU3
GTTGCCGCGTCCTGTCACTCACGCGCACCGTGGTACTCGTGATCGTCGGTCATCAATTCGGTTGACTGGCTTGTCGACCCTCGGGTACTGAGCGGGTCTCAGGCGTGCGCCCCCGGGCGCCAGAGCACGTCCCCCTCGGGGTTCGCCACCCGGGCGAGGATGAACAGCAGGTCCGACAGTCGGTTGAGATAGCGGGCCGGCAGCGGGCCGGTGCGGTCCGGCTCGGCCTCGAGGAGGGCCCAGATGGACCGTTCCGCCCGGCGGGCGACCGTGCGGGCGACATGCAGCAGCGCCGCCCCGGCAGTCCCTCCCGGAAGAACGAAGGAAGCCAGCTTCGGCAGGTCGGCGTTGAAACGGTCACACGCCTCCTCGAGCCGTTCCACGTAGGCCTCGGTGATCCGCAGGGGTGGGTAGGCCGGCGCCGGGTCGACCGGGGTGCACAGATCCGCGCCGACGTCGAAGAGGTCGTTCTGGACTTGGCCGAGCACCGCCCGCAGCTCGTCGGGAAGCCCGCCGAGGGCGAGGGCCACGCCGATCGCGGCGTTCGCCTCATCCACGTCGGCATAGGCGGCCAGCCGCGGATCGGTCTTCGCCACCCGCGACATGTCGCCCAGCGCCGTCGTACCGTCATCCCCGGTGCGGGTGTAGATCCGAGTCAGGTGCACTGCCATGGGGACCACTCTAGGCAGTCGTTGACCGCGCGGCCGGGTTGTCAGATCCGGGCGTAGAGCGCGGTCGCGTCGTCGCTCATCCCGAACCGGGGGAACCGCAAGCAGTCCGGATCGGCCCGTTCCGCC
>NZ_CDWWXB010000012.1:28326-31586 GCF_977971855.1 Frankia sp. CoWAU3
GAGCACGTCGACAAGGGCCGCGTCGTCGGCGACCAGGCTGAAGGGACGGACGGCCCGGGCGTAGCCGTCGGACAGCGCCACCAGCTCCGTGCCGGGTTCCACCGGCATGGTGGTGACGAACGCGTGGTCGGCGGCAGCGGTGACGTCACCGAGGATCCAGGACCCGGCCGCGGTGTTGCGCTGCCGGCGGCGTTCGTGGGTCATCGTGTGTGCCCGTCCGTAGGCCTGCGCGACATCGATGCCGCGTGCCAGCTCGGCGCGGACCGGTTCGAGCAGCGCCTCTTCGACCCCATCGAACTGGGGATCGGTGAAACTGACCACCTCCCCGCCGGGATGACGGAGCAGCACCGGGCTGTCCCCGAGGAGGTACAGATCGAGTAGCGGGCCCCGTTGCCGGGCGAGGGTGATCGTGGCGGTCGGGAACCGACCCGCGGCGAGCCCCAGGCGCCGTCCCTCGGCGCGGACGTGTGCGATCAGCTCCCGCACCACCTCGGGCAGGGATCTATCCCGCCAGGGGACCGTGGCGAGGAAGGCGTCGGCCGCGCCGCTCAGCCAGGCCGCCGAGGACCGGCCGCTGATCGTCGGATCGTCGTGCAGCGGCGTCGCTCCGTCGATCACCCACAGGCCATCGGCGCGGGAACCGGCGGCGTCCTCATCGTGGAGCTTGTCCGACCGGCTGATGGACCGCAGCACACGCACCCGTCGGCCCCCACCGTGGTCATGAGAACTCCGTCATGAGAAACCCCGCCACCACGAGTATCGTCCCGACGACTGCCGCGACGACCCGACGCCGGGCCGGTTCGGTCCCCACGAGCAGGACGTGAAAGCCCCAGAAGACGAGCAACGTCACGCCGCCAGCGAGCGTGAGAAGGCCGGCGGCCGGTCGGGCCGGCTGCCCCGCAGCGATGTTCGCGGCGGTGGTGATGAAGGCGATCACTGCCGCGAGTAACCCCATGATCTCCAGGAATCGACGAGGTCCGTACGCGGTTTGTGCCGGCTTTCGCAATCCGGGTGGCGGACGCGGTGGCCGGACGGCTCGAGCCGTTTATCCGCACCCACGACGGGGTGTCCGTCCTTCCGTCCGACGCAGCGGAATGAGGCGACCGCGCAGGGTTGCGCCGGTCGGTCCGGCGGGTGGCGGTGAAGATCTTCAGGCCAGGACCTAGCATCGAGGTTCGTGGAGCGCTTCGTTGTGACAGGCGGTACCCGGCTGGCCGGCGAGGTCGCCGTCCCGGGCGCGAAGAACTCGGTACTGAAGCTGATGGCCGCGAGCCTGCTGGCCGCGGGCCGGACGATGCTGTCCGCCGTTCCTGACATCCTGGACGTGTCGGTGATGTCCAAGGTGCTAGCGGGGCTCGGTGCGACCGTCGAGCGGGACGCCGCCGGCGGGCGGCTGAGCATTGAGGTGCCCCAGGCTCCGGGCGTCGCGGCCGATGGTGAGCTGGTGCGGCAGATCAGGGCGTCGGTGGCGGTGCTCGGTCCGCTGGTCGCCCGCCGCGGGGAGGCGCGGGTCGCCCTGCCCGGTGGGGACGCGATCGGATCGCGCGCGCTCGACATTCATGTCAACGGCCTGACCAAACTCGGTGCGCTGGTTGACGTCGAGTCCGGAGCCCTCGTCGCGCGCTGCTCCGGCCGGCTGCGGGGAGCCTCGATCTGGCTCGACTTCCCCAGTGTGGGCGCCACCGAGAACCTGTTGATGGCCGGGGTTCTCGCCAAGGGGACGACGGTGATCGACAATGCCGCCCAGGAACCCGAGATTGCCGACCTGTGCGCGATGCTGACGGCGATGGGCGGGCGTATCGACGGGGCGGGATCGTCGACACTGATCATCGACGGGGTCGACCAGCTCACCCCGGTGGAACACCGGACGGTGGCGGACCGCATCGTCGCCGGCACATACGCCATCGGCGCCCTGATGACCGGTGGCGACGTGCTGATCCGGCACGGTCAGGCCGCCCACCTCAGCATCGTCCTGGAGAAGCTGGTGCAGGCCGGTGCCGAGGTCGACGTCCGGGACGACGGATTCCGGGTCGTCGGACGGGGACAACCCCGGTCGATCGACGTGGTGACGCTGCCGTACCCTGGCTTTCCGACTGATCTGCTGCCGCAGATCATCGCGTTGGAGTCGGTTAGCCGGGGTACCTCCCTGATCACCGAGAACATCTTCGACAGCCGGTTCGCCTTCTGCCGCGAGCTGCACAAACTCGGCGCCGACCTGCGTACGGACGGCCACCACGTCATCGTCCGGCCCACCGCGCGGCTGTCCGGCACCCGGGTGACGGCCTCCGACGTGCGGGCCGGCGCGGGTCTCGTGCTCGCCGGCCTGGTTGCGGACGGCGTCACCGAGGTAAGCGACGTCCACCACATCGACCGGGGATACGCCCGGTTTGTCGAGAACATGACGGACCTCGGCGCCGACATCCGCCGGGTCTCCGACCGCGCCGTAGCCTGATTTCACCGGCATCGTCCTGATTCCGCTGGCATCGTGACCCCGCCGGCCCGGCAGGCGGGGTCAGGTGGGCGACTGGCGCGAGCCGAGTAGGTTCACGAGGGCACGGGCGGCTCGGTTCGCGTCCGTGCCGAACACGAGCACGTGGCGGCGGTCCCGCGGCCGGGCGATGATGTTCCCGGCGGCGTCGATGCGAATCGGACCGGCCGGTGCCGTGGCCCAGGTCGAGCGGATACCCCGTGCCCACAGCGCCGCGCGGAGCCGAGTGATCTCGGCGGGGGTGTCCACGGTGGCCACCGGGACGAGCAGACCGAAGTCGTGGCCGGGGACGGAACCGGCCGGCCGCGGCCGTGCCGGAGCATGGGCCCAGCGCCCGATCGCCATCAGCAGGCCGACGGCCAGCAGCGCGATCAGCGGCTCGAGGAGAAGTGCCCCGGCTGTTGCGGGCATCCCGCACCTCCGATCGTGCCGCTCTTCGACGCCACCTTGCATCGTGGCAGACATCCTCGCGACGGACCTGGATCCGGGCCTCGACACCTCCACGGAATCCGACAGAGGAAACATCTCCCGTCAACCGCTGCCACCATTGAGGTAACCAGCCCGACCTCTCTGTGGCCGAACGACGACAGTCCGATGGAGACGAGGGGGTACGTCGCGGTCCGCCCTGGGCGAGCCGCACCTGAGTGCTACCCGCGATCGGCGCGGATAGCTGGTAGCAACGGCGTCACGACAGCGGGGGCGCCGGACGGCCGGGACGGGAGATCACATGAACATCGGCGTGAACGTGGTGAGTCTGGAGTGCTCCGGGGAG
>NZ_CDWWXB010000012.1:31731-33911 GCF_977971855.1 Frankia sp. CoWAU3
GGTTGGCCGGGTGGATGTGCGGACGGTGGGGACACTACGCAGCCTGCTGCACGCGGCGATCGACAACGGGAGCGGACCGCTGCGCGTTGACGTCGCGGGCCTGGAGCTCGGCGATCATGCCGCACTGGGGGTGCTGCTTGGCGGCGCTCGCCGAGCCCGTGCCGCTGGCCGTTCGATGGTGCTGATCGATGTGCCGAGCCCGCTTGAACGCCTGCTCGTGGCGGACCGGCTGGGTGGGTTGCTGCGGTTCGAGGAGGCCGCCGACCTGGTGCACGTCGGCCACGCCTGAGCGGGTTGCCCGGGCGGCTCATCCGTTCGACCACCCCCCAGGCCCGTCAGGAAGGGCTCCGTCCCGATCGGGACGGAGCCCGGAGCGGAACGAACCAGGGTGGCTGCGCACCGTCATGTCAGGCGCGCCCGTGTGCCGGGCGGACACGCGATGCGGCATGCTTGCCGGGTACCTGCTGATCGGGTACTGCTTTCGGGTGACGGGCCCGGCTCTTGGCAGGGTGTGATGCCGGACGGAGGCGTGCAGGACGTGGAGGTGCCCGCGCGGGTGAATGCCGTCGGCGATCGGAGCGCGCGATCCGCCGGGCTGGCCGGGGTGCGCGAGTACCGGTCGGTCCTGGTCCCGGTAACGTTCGTGGTCGCGGTCCTGCTCGGCGTGGCCATCGGCTACGTGACCGCGGACCGGCAGTCCGGCACCGTGCATGCGCCTCGGACCGCCACCTCGCCCGCCCCGGAGCTGACCCCCGCGCTGCGGACCGCCCCGTGGGAGGGTGCCCGCCGACCGGGCACGGCCCATCAGATGCGGGTCCTCGACGAGCCTGATCCGGATGCCCTGCGGCTCGCGCTGTCGTGGACGGTCGCCGACTCGATCAAGGCGGCTGGGGGTGCTTCCACCATCTCCGCCCGGCAGGTGACGATCGTGAACGGGATGTACTTCGGCGCCGTCGAGGGCGTTGACGCGGCGCACGACGAGTACTGGGCGATCGGTCGCATCGAGGTCCAAGGGCCGGCCACGCCGCCGGTCGACCCGCACGTGTGGCGGCGGATCGGAGCCGGGCCCTGGACGATCGTCCGCAACGGCCCGCGGGCCTGTGATGTGCTTCCGAGCGCTCTGATCACCCTGTGGAAGGTCTCCCCGCCGCCCTGCACCGGGTGACCTGCACCGCCATGGGCCCGGGGCACCCTTGACAGCCCGGGGGCACCCTCGACGTCGTACGGTCGGTCTGTGCCCTCAACCAGGATTGACGACGCGCGGCCCGGTCATGGTGAGGCGGACGGTCCGCACCGCGCCGCGACGCCCACCCTGCACGACGCCGTCGCCCTGGCCACCCGGGCGCACGCCGGTCAGCTGGACAAGGTCGGGGAGGAGTACATCGGCCATCCGCTGCGCGTGATGGCGGCAGCCGCGCGCACGGCTCCCACCGCCGGGGTGGACGCCCACGCCGCCCAGCTCGCGGCGGTGCTGCACGACGTCGTCGAGGACAGCGAGACCACCCTCGCGGATCTCGTGGCCGCAGGCTATCCGGCCCCGGTCGTCGCGGCGGTCGACGCGCTGTCCCATCGGGAGGGCGAGCCGGTGCCCGACTATCTCGCCCGGGTGGCCGCCGATCCGCTTGCCGTCGTCGTGAAACGGGCCGACATGCAGGACAACGCCGATCCGGCCAGGCTGAGGCGGTTGCCGCCCAAGGACGCCGCCCGGTTGTCGGCCCGGTACGTGGATCGATGCCGGATTCTGGACGATCTCGTGGCGGCTCGCGGCGGCGATGCCGGGTGATCGCCGGGTGCGCGGCGGTCCCACCGCCGCCGGGCGCCGGAAACGGCCGCGATAGCGTGACGTCATGCGGCTCGTCATCGCTCGCTGCAGTGTGGACTACGTCGGTCGGCTCACCGCACATCTGCCGAGCGCCGTCCGGTTGGTACTCGTCAAGGCGGACGGATCCGTCTCGATCCACGCCGACGGGCGAGCGTACAAGCCGCTCAACTGGATGAGTCCCCCGTGCGTCATCGCCGAGGCGGACGGGGTCTGGCGGGTCACCAACCGCGCGGCCGAGCAGCTCGTCATCACCCTCGAACAGGTGCTGCACGATTCCACGCACGACCTCGGCGTCGACCCGGGTCTGCGCAAGGACGGGGTGGAGGCGCATCTGCAGGTGCTGCTCGCCGACCGGCCC
>NZ_CDWWXB010000012.1:34310-35756 GCF_977971855.1 Frankia sp. CoWAU3
TCGTCGACTATGACGAGCTGCGGGGCCTCGAACCGTCCATTCCGACGCTTTTCTGAAAGCGATTCCGCCGAACCTGCCCGGTCCGCCGAGCCTGCGACGGCCGCCCGTCCGGCGTCCCCGGCAGCCCGTCCGGTCCGTTCCCGTAGTGCGATCATGGGCCGGCGTCCCGAGAATATGGGAGGATCACGGCGTTCGCCGTCTGACACCGCCCGGCCCGCGACGCCCACCCGTCGCCCGGGGCCCGTGTGCCGAAGTAGAGGAGCCTGGGCATGATCGAGAGGTCCGTATCGGGAACCACATCGGGAACGGGGCCGGCCGCGAACCAGGAGAACGCGAACCAGGAGAAGAAGCCGGAGAACAGCCGGGACGAGGCGGTGAGACACCGCCGGGTCGGGGTGGTGGGGCTCGGCACCATGGGCGCGGGCATCGCCGAGGTGCTGGCGAAGGCCGGTCTGGAGGTCGTCGGCATCGCGCGTGACACCGACGCGCTCGCCCGCAGCCGGGCCCGGGTCGAGCACTCCCTCGACCGCGCGGGCCGCCACGGCAAGCTCGACGACGCGACCAGGCAGGCCGTGCTGGCCCGCATGCGTCTCGGCACCGAGCTCGCGGCGGTCGCCGACTGCGAGCTGGTGATCGAGGCGATCGACGAACGAATGAGCGCCAAACAGGCGCTTTTCGCCCGACTCGACGAGATCTGCCCCCCGGCCACCGTCTTCCTGACGAACACCAGCTCCCTGTCGGTGACGGAACTCGCGGCGGGCACCGCCCGCCCGGAACGGGTGCTCGGCACCCACTGGTTCAATCCGGCGCCGGTGATGCGCCTGGTGGAGGTCGTACGCACGGTCGTCACCGACCCGACTGTGCTGGCCGGGGTGATCGGCTTGGTCAACGACGTGGGGAAGACCGCGGTCGTCGCGGAGGACCGGGCGGGCTTCATCGTCAACGCGCTGCTGTTCGGTTATCTCAACAACGCCGTGCGCATGCTCGAGGCCCGGTATGCGGCCCGGGAGGACATCGACGCGGCCATGCGGCTCGGGTGCGGGCATCCGATGGGCCCGCTCGCCCTGCTCGATCTGATCGGTCTGGACGCCGCCCACGAGATCCTCAACTCGATGTACCGGCAGTCCCGTGACCACCTGCACGCTCCGGCACCGCTGCTGAGCCAGCTCGTGCGAGCGGGCCTGCTCGGCCGCAAGACCGGTCGTGGTTTCTACACCTACGCGGCACCGGACTCCTCCGAGGTGGTCGACGCGGTCGATCCGCTTGCCGACCGCCTGGGGCGGGGCCGCCCGGTGCGCTCGGTCGGCGTCGTGGGGAGCGGCACGATGGCGGATGGCATCGCGGAGGTGCTGGCCCGGTCCGGGCACGACGTCCTCCTGCGGGCCCGGAGCGAGCGCACCCTCGCCGCCACCCTCGCGAAGATCGAGTCGTCGTTGGCGGCGTCGG
>NZ_CDWWXB010000012.1:36262-37268 GCF_977971855.1 Frankia sp. CoWAU3
CGTCATCGGTATGCACTGGTTCAACCCGGCCCCGGCGATGAAGCTGATCGAGGTGGTGCCCACGGTGCTCACCGGCGACGACGTGACAGCCACGGTCCTGGCGCTGTCCCGAGCGGCCGGGCGGCATCCGGTGCTCTGCGCCGACCGGGCGGGGTTCATCGTCAACGCGTTGCTGTTTCCCTATCTCAACGACGCAGTGAAGATGCTCCAGGCGCACTATGCGACGATCGAGGACGTTGACACGGCGATGACGGTCGGTTGCGGCCATCCGCTGGGCCCCTTCGCGCTCGCCGACGTCGTCGGCCTCGATGTCACGCTCGCGATCACGCGCTCGTTGTACGCGCAGTTCCGCGAGCCCGGCTACGCCCCGGCACCCCTGCTCGAACAGCTGGTCCGGGCTGGGTTCCTGGGACGCAAGACCGGCCGGGGGTTCCTCGACCACCCGCCGCGCTGAGCCCACCCGTCACGCCGAGAACAAAATCGCTTCTGTCCACGCGGACTAGGATGTCGACGGTCGGCGGGAAATCCCGATTCGCGCGGGAGGAGGCTGGAGCGGCGATGGTCGTGCTCGACAGGGACGCCGTGCGAGCGTTCAGTCGGGAAGTCACGATGTTCCTTCCCGATCTGGTCCGGCTGCTGCGGCGGGTCGTCGCCGATCCGCGGGTCCCGCAGTCCGCGAAGGTGGAGGCCGCCGCGGCGCTCGCGTACCTCGTGTCGCCGAAGAACCGGCTGACCAACGTGATTCCGGTGGTGGGTCAGCTCGACGACGTCGCGGTTATCGCGTTCGCCTTCCGGCGGCTGGCCGTCGGAGCCGGGGAGCCGATCCTGCGTGAGCACTGGCGTGGCAGCGATCGCGGCTTCCATCTGCTCATCGGTGCGTCGTCCGCCCTGGCGAGTCCGGCGGGGGCCGTGCGCAAGGCCAAGCTCGCCCGCTCGCTCGTGATGGCCGGCTTCGAGCGGGTCGGCGGGCGGGTGCGGTGGACGGGCGAGAGGTTCGGGGCGGGGA
>NZ_CDWWXB010000013.1:0-10305 GCF_977971855.1 Frankia sp. CoWAU3
GAGCCTAGAGACCGACGCCGTGATACAGGGCGCCGATCTCGTGACGGGTGAGGTGACGGGCCCGCCCGGCGCGCAGGGTTCCCAGCGACACCGCCCCGAACCGGGTGCGCACCAGTCGATGCACCGGGTGGCCGACGGCGTCCATCATCCGGCGGACGACGTGCTTGCGCCCTTCGTGCACGACGACCTCGACCATCACCCGTCCGTTCGCGTTGTCGACGATGCGCGCCGAGTCCGCGCGCACCGGGCCGTCGTCGAGTTCGACCTCCGCGCGCAGCTGGCGCAGGACGTCACGGCGCAGCGGGCCGGACACCTCGACGAGGTAGGTCTTGGGGACGGCGAACGAGGGATGGGTGAGCCGGTGCGCGAGCTCTCCGTCGTTGGTGACGAGCAGCAGCCCCTCGCTGTCGGCGTCGAGCCGGCCGACGTGGAACAGCCCACCGCCGAACTCCGTGAGCAGATCCGCGATCGTCGGCCGACCCCGGTCGTCCGACATCGCCGAGAGCACCCCGCGCGGCTTGTTCAACGCCAAGTGGACCAGACCCGTCCGGGTGACGATCCGCTCACCATCGACCTCGATGAGGGCGGTTTCGGGATCGACCCGGCGGCCCTGCTCGCGCACCACGGTGCCATCCACCCGGACCCGACCGGCAGCGATCAACTCCTCGCCGTGCCGGCGGGAGCCCACCCCGGCGGCGGCCAGCACCTTCTGCAGCCGGATGCCCTGGTCCTGGGGCTCGTCCGGGCGGTCACCGATACTCATGACGGGAACCTGGTACTCATGACGTAACAATGTCATCAATCTCATCGATACCGGGCAGCAGGGGGGCAATCGGCGGCAGTTCGTCGAGCCCGCGCAGCCCCATCCGTTCGAGAAAGTAGTCGGTGGTGCCGTAGAGGATCGCGCCGGTCTCCGGATCGTGCCCCACCTCCTCGACCAGGCCGCGGGCGGTGAGGGTGCGGATGACGCCGTCGGCGGAGACACCCCGCACCGCCGAGATCCGCCCCCGGCTCACCGGCTGCTGGTAGGCGACGACGGCCAGGGTCTCCAGCGCAGCCTGCGACAGCCGGGCCGACTGGCCGGCGAGCACGAAGCGCTCGACCCAGGGGGCGCACTCGTCCGCGGTGTAGAAGCGCCAGCCGCCACCGGTGTGCCGCAGCCGGAAGCCACGGCCGTCGCGGACATACTGCTCGGCGAGCTGCGCGAGCAGCCGCTCGACCTCCAGCGCCGGGGCGCCGAGGCCGGTCGCAAGCTCCGCGACGCCGACCGGCTTCTCCGCGACCATGAGGACCGCCTCGAGCAACGCGCCCAGCGGCGGCCGGGCCTCCCCGGCAACCCCGGCAACCCCGGTCACGACGCCACCTCCCGCGACTCCTCCTGCGCGTCCCCACCGTACCGATCAGATCCGAACAGCCCGTGGCCGATCGGCGGGGCGTCCGCCTCGACCGCCGGATCCAGGGCGATCCAGCGCACCGTCAGCTCGCCGAGCGGGACCTGCTGGTCGAAGGAGATCCGGCCCTCGCGGAAGAGCTCCAGCAGCGCCAGGAACCGGGCCACCGCCTCGATGGTCTGCCGACAGCCGACGCACAGCATCCCGAAGGTCGCGGTGCCCACCTCGCGCAGCATCGCGATGACGGCGAGCATGTGCTCCCGCACGCTGATCCGGGGCAGGTGCACGTGATCGGTCGCAACCAGCGGCGGCAGCGGCGGCTCACGCAGCCGGGCCGCGAGCGCCGCGAGCTCCGTCGGGCCGATGCCGATCTGGACCTCCGGCAGCGCGGCGGCGTAACGGGGCTCCAGGGGTACCGCCCGGGGGGTGTGGCGCGCCTCCAGGGCCATGAGGCCGGCGAAGAGCGCCGCAGCCTCCTTGTACGCCTTGTACTGCAGCAGCCGGGCGAAAAGCAGGTCGCGGGCCTCCAGCAGGGCCAGGTCCGCCGACTCGTCCTCGGACAGGGCGCCCGGCAGCAGCCGGGCCGCCTTCAGGTCGAGCAGAGTCGCCGCGATCACCAGGAACTCGGTGGCCTGGCCGAGGTCGAACCGGTCCCCCAGCCGCCGGATGTGCGCGACGAACTCGTCGGTGACTTGGGAGAGCGCGACCTCGGTCACGTCGAGGCGATGCTTGGCGATGAGCGAGAGCAGCAGGTCGAAGGGGCCGGTGAAGTTGTCGAGTTCGACGACGAAGGTCTCCGTGCGCCCACCACGACCCGTCGGCACGCCGGTGCGCGGGGCGGCCTTCCCGTCGGCCTGGTCAGCCGGAGCGGCCTGGTCAGCCGGAGCGGCGCGAGACCGGGTCATGGTGCCACGCTACGCCCCGGCGGCGTCGACGTGATCATCATCACCCCAGGTTGAGGCCTATCAGCGAGGCGAGTCCCCGCAGCAACGGGCCGATGAGCTGGCCGACGACCGAGGGGAATCCGACGAACAGCACCGGCAGCAGCAACAACGCCAGCAGGATGCCCAACCCGATGTTGCGCTCGGCCAACTGGTACCGGGCGTTGCGCCAGCCAGCCGTGGTCGGAGCGAGCAGGAACAGCAACCGCCCGGCGTCTGTCGGGGGGACCGGGACAAGGCTGATGATGAACATCGACCCGAACGTGACGGCCATCCACAACGCGAGCTCGGCACCGAAGCTGTTCGGCACCGTCACCTCGGTGACGCGGTCACCGAGTCGCACCAGCCCCGGCTCGCCGAGCGGCTGGAACACCGCCAGGGCGGCCAGGGCGAGCAGGAGATACGTCAGCGGCCCGGCCAGGACGGCAGCGGCCACGTGGAACCGGCGGCGCCGCCACACGTCGTTCATGGGCACCGACTCGGCCCAGCCGTAGCCGACGACGAAGACGGCGACTGCGCTGAACGGGCTGAGCCGGTCCTTCAGGCCCGTCATCATCCGCCCCAAGCGCATCGGGGTCGGGTCACGGACCAGCCGGGCCACGAGCACCTGGACGGCGTCGTGGGCGAAGATCCCGATGAGGAAGGCGAGGAGGATCCCGAGAAGCGCCGCGGGTTCGGCAAGGTGGAACAGCACGTCGCTACCTTTTCGCCCCGATCGCCTCGTTGTCCCGGTTCAGCCGACGGCTGGCGGCGTGTCGTGCCGGACCATCAGTTCCCGGGCGAGTCGCCGGTAGCCGGCAGCCCCCACCGACGTCGGGGCGTAGGTGGTGATCGGCTCGCCGGCCACCGTGGTCTCCGGGAACCGAACCGTCCTGTTGATCACAGTGTGGAACACCTCGTCCGGGAACCGTTCGACGACCCGGGCCAGCACCTCCCGGGCGTGCAGGGTGCGGGCGTCGTACATGGTGGCCAGAATGCCGGCGAGCTCCAGGCGCGAGTTGAGCCGCTCGCGCACCTTGTCAATGGTCTGCAACAGCAGCGCCACTCCCCGCAGCGCGAAGTACTCGCATTCCAGCGGGACGATGACGGCGTCCGCCGCCGTCAGCGCGTTCACGGTCAGTAGGCCGAGCGAGGGCTGGCAGTCGACGAGGATGACGTCGTACTCGTCGAGGATCGGCGCCAGCGCGCGGGCGAGGCTGTGCTCGCGGCCGACCTCGGTGACCAGCAGCACCTCCGCGGCGGACAGGTCGATGTTGCTCGGCAGCAGGTCGAGCCCGTCGACCTGGGTCTCGACGATCACCTCGCGGACGTCGGCGTCCCCGCCCAGCAGGAGGTCATGCACCGTCAGGTCGAACTGCATCGGGTTGACGCCGAGCCCGACCGACAGCGCACCCTGAGGATCGAAGTCGACGAGGAGTACCCGCCGGCGGTACTCCGCGAGAGCGGCACCCAGATTGATCGTACTGGTGGTCTTGCCAACCCCGCCCTTCTGGTTGCACATCGCGACGATCCAGGCGGGACCGTGCGACGTCAGCGGGGGCGGGACGGGAAACGACGGCAGCGGCCGTCCGGTGGGTCCGGGCTCGCCCACCCCCGCATCGACACTCTCACCGCCGGCCTCGAGCCGCCCGTCCTCGGACAGGCGGGGATCACCGACCGTCACCTCTCCGTAGAAGCGGCGGGTCGGTGAGGCGACGGACGACGTGTCGGTGAAACGGACCACTGAGGGATTGCTCCTTCTACAAAGAGCAGAAACGGACCGGTAGGAGCGTACCGACACCGACCCGTTCTCGGTGGCGCCGGGTGGCCGTAAAGCGGCGTGTCGCGCCATGAGCGGCGTGACCACGTTGGACGGACCCCACCTGTGTTGGACGGACCCCACCAACGGAGGTAGGAAATCAGACATCGGGGGGTAACCGCTCCGGTTCGACGAGGGATTCATCTCTCCGATCAGTGCTCGGGGAGACTCGAGGAGAAGGGATCCGGGATGGGCGCGCAGACGGTGGAAGCGGTGGTGGCCCGGGAGAAGGGCGCCGCGGTCTCGCTGGAGCAGATCGTTGTTCCGGATCCGGGTCCAGGCGAGGCACGGGTACGGGTGCGCGCCTGCGGCGTATGCCATACCGACCTGCACTACCGCGAGGGCGCGATCAACGACGACTATCCGTTCCTGTTGGGGCACGAGGCGGCCGGCACCGTCGAATCGGTGGGCGAGGGCGTGGTGGGTCTGGCCCCGGGTGACTACGTGGTGCTGGCCTGGCGGGCCCCCTGCGGAACCTGCCGGGCCTGTCGGCGCGGCATGGCCTGGTACTGCTTCGACTCCCGCAACGCGCGAAATCCGATGACCCTGGCGGACGGGACGCCGCTGGCGCCGGCGCTGGGCATCGGCGCGTTCACGCCGCTGACCCTGGTCGCCGCAGGCCAGTGCGTGCCGGTGGACCCCGCGGCCCGGCCAGAGGCGGCCGGGCTGATCGGCTGCGGGGTGATGGCCGGTTTCGGTGCCGCCGTGAACACCGGCAGGGTCACCCGGGGTGAGACGGTGGCGGTGATCGGCTGCGGCGGGGTCGGCGGCGCGGCGATCGCCGGCGCCTCGATCGCGGGAGCGCGGAAGATCATCGCGGTCGATGTCGACGACCGGAAGCTCACCTGGGCCCGACGCTTCGGTGCCACCGATGTCGTGAATGCCACGGCAGACGATCCGGTGGTGGCCATCCGGGCGCTCACCGACGGCTTCGGCGCCGATGTGGTCATCGATGCGGTGGGCCGCCCGGAGACCTACCGCCAGGCCTTCGACGCCCGCGACCTGGCGGGGCGGCTGGTCCTGGTGGGTGTACCCGACCCGACGATGACCGTGGAGCTGCCGCTCGCCGAGGTCTTCGGCCGCGGCGGTCACCTGTCGTCGTCCTGGTACGGCGACAGCCTGCCGAGCCGTGACTTCCCGATCCTCATCGACCTCTATCGCCGGGGCCGGCTCGACCTCGACGCCTTCGTCACCGAGACCATCGGGATCGGCGACGTCGAGGAGGCGTTCACCCGGATGCAGCGCGGCGACGTGTTGCGCAGCGTCGTCATCCTCTGAGTCGTCGTTTGAGTCGCCGTTCACCGGGCCGCCATCTACTGAACCATCGTTCACCGAACCATCGTTCACCGAGCCTTTGCTCACTGGTGAGCTTCGTCGGCGGCGGGTCCACCCGGAGCCGGGAACCGCCGGATACGGTCGACCCCACCGGGTGCACCGCCGTCCGACGGCACCCGCGACACGCGCAGCGGGCAGCGGGCAGCGGGCAGCGGGCAGACCGATCGGGTCGAGGAGGGGACGCAATGATCGTCAATACCGGGCTTCGGGTGGATCGGGTGATCACACGCGGCGACTTCACGCTCGACGGTCAGTCGTTCACGGTCGACAACAACGTCTGGCTCGTGGGAAACGACGACGAGGTACTGGTCATCGACGCCGCGCACGACCCGTCGGTGATCGCGGCGGCCATCGGCACCCGCGTGGCCACATCGATCATCGCTACACACGGTCACAACGACCACATCAATGCGGCGGCGGAGCTCGCGGACCTGGTCCGGGCGCCCATCGCGCTGCACCCTGCCGACGTGGTGCTGTGGAAGGCGATCTATCCGCACCGGGCGCCCGACCACGCGCTCGCGGACGGACAGCTCATCAGCCTGCCCGAAGGTGGAGCGCTGCGCGTCCTGCACACCCCGGGCCACTCTCCCGGCGGGATCTGCCTGTTCGGGGAGATCAACGGCGACCCGGTCCTGTTCAGCGGCGACACGCTCTTCCGCGGGGGTCCCGGGGCGACCGGGCGATCCCACTCCGACTTCCCGACCATCCTGGCCTCGATCCGCACCAGACTGCTCACCCTGCCCGCGCACACCGTCGTGCACACCGGTCACGGCGACGACACGACCATCGGCGAGGAGGGTGTCGACTACGACGACTGGGTGAACCGCGGCCACTGAGCGGCCACCGAGCGGGCGCTGAGCGGCCACCGAGCGGGCGCGCTGAGTGGGCGCAACCGGCGCGGGCACGACCGGGCCGGTCAGCGGCCGCCGACCGGCCGCTTCCCCGCATCACCGCCGGGTGTACGCACCGGACCCCCGGGTGTACGCACCAGGCTAGAGTCGGCCCGCGGTGCGCCGGGTGCCGCTGCTCTGCCCGCGACGCGCCGCCCACATCGGGGAGACGATCGCGACCAGCGCGACCGCGACACCAACCTGCAGGATGTGCCGGATCCAGTCGAAGCCGCCGGTGTGGCGCACGCCGAGCGCGCTCGCGATCACGTTACCCACCAGCGCGCCGATGATGCCGAACCCGACCGTCAGCCAGAGTGGGATGTTCTGCCGACCCCGGACGATCAGACGGGCCAGAAGACCGATCACCAGACCGGCCAGAACGATCCAGATAATTTGGAACACCGAACACCCTCCAGAACCTGAGTCTGCCTCCTCTTCGTCTCCATGAACCCGGCTGCACAAACACCGCGGGCACTCGACCTGCACCGGATGCACAAACCTTCCTTATTTGGTTTTTTCCTGGAAAATAGGCATAACCCGGCGGAACGCCGACCGTCCGTCAACGCGGAAGATCCCGGACGTCGACGGCCCGCAGATTGATGTTCGCGAATCCCTGGTGCATTCCGGGTACCAGGTCGACCCAGAAATAACCACGCAGCCGGTAGGAACCCTGCACGTAGCCGAAGGAAGCACCGCTGTGCGCCATCTCGGCAAGGCGGTACGTGCTCCCGAAGCACTCCTTCCCCGGCCCGAGCGCCCCGCACGCGTCGAAGAGGGTGAAGTTGGGCCGGTTGTCCCCCCCAAAGTCCGGTCCGGGGTAGAAGGCCCCTTCGTTACCCTCGGCGAGGGTGGAGATGTCGAGGAAGATGATCTGGGTGTCGTGGGCTGCGACGAAGTCGGTGAACGCCTTGGCCTGTGTGAGCTGGCCGACCGTGCCCCGGAACCCGGGGATCGGCCGCCCCGACGACAAACCGGCGGGAGGAACGATGACAGAGGGTGAGGGGAGCCCCAGTGGCCCAGGAGTACGTCCCGATCGGGCCGGGACGTCGTCACGCGACGACGGGGTGGGTGGCACGTCGTGCGGGCCGGGCCCCGGTTCCCCGCCCGTCGCCCGGGAGCTGGCGGCCGTCCCGGGGGCCCGCGGACCGAGGTCGCCGGCGGCCTCGGATGCGCTCAGGGCGGCCAGGCCCGCGAGTGTCGCGGCCAGGGCGGCCAGACCCGCGGTCCGGCGCGGGTGGCGTCGGGCGCGGGCCCGCCGGCCGGACAGGGGCCGCTTCGCCCCGGCGGAAGCTACCTCGGCGGAAGCGGCCACATCATGATCATCTCTAGTCGGCCGGCCACCGGCCGGACCGTCATCCTCGCCGGGCACGGACCCGCGGACCCGCCCGGACTCGCCAACCTGCCCGGACTCACCAACCCGCCCGGACTCACCCGCCGGACCACCGGTCCCGAGTGGCGCCCGGTCCGCTGTCCCCGCGCCATTTGTCCCCGCGCCGTCGCCCACTCGCACCCATGCGCCGGCGCTCTCCGGCGCATCGAGGCGGATCTGCGTCTTGGCGTCGTGGGTATCCTCCTCCGCAGCCGGCAGAAGGCTCCTCACACGGGTCGCCACCGGTGGAGCGAGCCAGGCGTCCCGCAGTATCCGGCGTGTCTCGCGTCCCGGGTCGCCAGTAGACCCGATCAGCACGCGCAGCAACGCGTGGGCGCTCGGCCGGGCCATGGGCTCCTTGAGCAGCGCCGCGCGGACCGCTGGGCGCAGGGCCGGCGGAACATCCCCGGTGTCGGCCTCGTCGTGGACCACCCGGTACAGCAGTGCGTCGGGCCGGCCGGTGCCGAAGGGGGGTCGCCCCGACGCGGCAAACAGTACCGTCAGGCCCCAGGCGAAGACGTCCGCCGGCGGGCCGATCTCGCCGCGTCCAGTGACCTGCTCCGGGGCCATGTAACCCGGGCTGCCCAGCAACACCCCCGTCCTGGTAGCGGCCGTCGCGTCGACCGCCGCCGCGATGCCGAAGTCGATCACTTTCAGGCCGTCCTCGCTGAGGATCACGTTGCCCGGTTTCAGGTCCCGATGGACGATGCCGGCGTCGTGGATGGACTTCAGGGCCTCGGCGAGCCCGGTCGCCAGCGCCATGACGACCGGCATGGCCAGCGCGCCCCGATCGGCGATCGCCTCGGCGAGGCTCTGGCCGTGGATGTGCTCGGTTGCCATCCACGGATCCTCGGCGTCGGGATCGGCATCGACCAGCCTCGCGGTGCAGGCACCGTCGGCCGCCCGGGCGGCCGCGACCTCGCGACGGAACCGGCTGCGGAACTCGGGATCGGCCGTGAAGTCCGACCGGATCACCTTGAGGGCGACCGGCTCTCCGGTCTCGTCGTCGATGCCGAGGTAGACGACTCCCATACCGCCGGAGCCAAGCCGCGCGGTGAGCGTGAACCGGGCGATCCGCTCCGGATCGCCAGAGCGCAGCGACATCGCCGGCACCGCGCCCTCCCTTCCGTCGAGCTTTCCGCCGCGAGCCGACCGACAGCCGGCGAGGATTGGCCGCCGGGGCCGACCGCAGCTCCGAACGTTCCGACGCAGGGGCCGAGGCAACGGTCGATGGAGCATCCCGACAGACCCGGAGCTCCCGGCCGAGGCACAAGCGGTCGATCCCGACCGATCGGCCTGGCCAGCCGGTTCCAATCAGTTCCGGGGAGCCGACCCAACGGATCGATCCCGGATGCCACGTCCACCGTGCCAGCTAAATCTGTGACGGAGATGTGACGGTCCGTGCGGTCGAATCACAGCGAGCAAACGAGTCCTGCCCGTGAGCGGATTCCGAGATTCGGAGATCAGGAGATTCGAAGATCAGAAAATAGTTTGATGTTCGCGTAGCCGGATCAGGTCCGGATCCTGCTCGATCGCCTGGATGTCCTCGGCCCGGGCATGGGTGACGAAGTGCTCCATGGGTACTTCGACGAACAGCCCTCGGGCCCGGACCACGACCCGTCCGGTAGGGCTGTTCAACCGTCCCTCGCCACTGGCGTAGACCCGCCGGCCGAGCACGCCCTCGACCCGCGCGCTCAGGTGCAGGACAGTGCCCACGGGTACCGGCCGCAGGAAGTCCGTCTCCAGCCGGCCGGTCACCAGGCTGGTCCGGGTCAGATGCCCGAGCGCACCCAACGCCTCGTCAAGGGCGCAGCTGAGCAGGCCCCCGTGGGCGAGGCCCGGCGCTCCCTGATGATGCTCGGTCACCTCGAACGTCGCGCACAGCGCGAGCCCGGCATCGGCGTCGACCCGTAGGTGCAGTCCGTGGGCGGACTGGTCACCGCAGGCGAAGCACCGCACGTAGTGGGACGGCAGCACGGTGCCAGGCGCCGGTGCGTTCGCTGGACGTGGCGGGAGTTGTGCTCCCGGTGGCAGATCTGTTCGCAACGGCGTCACGACCCGGACTGTACCGACGCGGTGGGATCCGCCTGGCATCTTGCCGACGTCCCTTCCACCAACCGGCTACCGGCCAACCCGCGGCCAAGGACTCCGCTCAGCTACCGGCGGCTGGCCGCGCGACGCAGGTGGCGCAGGTGGCGCAACTCGCGGCGCAGCCTGATCTGAGGAATGACACCGACGAGTAGGCCAACGACGAGACCGGCGGCGGCCGAGGCGGCCAGTGCACCCGCGACCGACATCTGCTTGGTCGAACCGAACAGCCAGATGCTCACGCGCGCGTCGTTCTGCACGACGAAGACCACGACAGCGATCGCGATGAGCAGCACCAGCACGGTGATCGCATAGGTGGTGTAGGCAACCCCGCGACGCGGCGGCCGGGCGCCGCCAGTGGGCGCACCCGGGACGCCGGGAGAATCCGGTGCGCCCGGGTGGACCGGCTGGTGCGGCGCGGGCGCCACCTCGCCTGAACCACCCAGAGCGCCCGGACCGGCTCGACCAACCGAACCAACCGGAACCTGGCCGG
>NZ_CDWWXB010000013.1:10788-25677 GCF_977971855.1 Frankia sp. CoWAU3
TTCGGTCCCGTCATGATCGTCCTGTTCCTCGACTCGCCGCCATCCCGCCCGATCGGCCGGCTCCGCGCACCGACAGCCCGATCAGCCCTACGCCCAGGAAGCGTGGACCGGGAAGCACTCTATACTGAAGGAAGCGGACGAGTTGGCCGGGCGGCCGCGTCGGCGCCGGCCGGTCCGGCGCCGCCGAGGAAAGTCCGGGCTCCACAGGGCAGGGCGGTGGGTAACACCCACCCGGGGTGACCCGCGGGACAGTGCCACAGAAAACAGACCGCCGGTGCCGGTCCCGGCGCCGGTAAGGGTGAAACGGTGCGGTAAGAGCGCACCAGCGCCCAGGGTGACCTGGGCGGCTCGGTAAACCCCGCCCGGAGCAAGGTCAGAAGGCCCGTGGCCGTCACAGGTCGCGGACCGCGCAGGCGTTCGAGGGCTGCCCGCCCGAGCCTGCGGGTGGACCGCTGGAGACTGCCGGCAACGGCAGCCCGAGAGAGATGGTCGCCGCCGGCGAGCCGTGAGGCGAGCCGGTACAGGACCCGGCTTACAGGCCACCTCGTCCGCCTCAGCGGCCCGACCGCTCCCCGGTTTGTACAATCTGGGGATGAGTGAGATGCCGATCAGCGAGGCACGCGACCACCTCGGCGAGATCGTCTCCAAGGCGGAGCACGCCCGGGAGCGGATCGTCCTGACCCGTCACGGTCGCGCGGTTGCGGCAGTAATCTCCATAGAAGATCTCCGTGAACTGGAAGCGGCAGAGGACGAAGCGGATCTCGCCGTCGCCCGAGAGGCGCTGGCCGCCGAGAAGCCTCGCGTACCCCATGCCGACGTCCTCGCCGAGTTCGGCCTGAACTGACGTGGCGCACACCGTCGAGTGGGCGACTGCGGCGCTGCGAGAGCTGCGAGAGCTGCGCAAGCTCGACGCCTCCGCCGCTCGACGGATCCTGATCGCGGTGACACGACTCGCGGCGGAACCCCGCCCCTCCGGGGCCCGGGCCCTCACCGGCCAACCCACCGGGATGCTGCGGATCAGAGTTGGTGAATATCGGGTGATCTACCAAGTCGACCACAGCCGCGTTCTCGTCACGATCGTCCACGTCGCCCATCGACGTGAGGTGTACCGGCACCTCTGACCCGAGCGGCTCGACACAGTGATATCAAGATTGCCCATCACCTGCCTACGTCCACGACAGGGCCGCTGTCCATGGCGCGCGTTCTATCGACGGATCAGGCCGAACCTGGTCATCGGTGTCATGGGACCCGAGGCCGACACCGATCCGAAAAGCCGTCAGGTCGGCCGAAGAACGTCTCGACGACGTGGAGGGTGACGCATGAAGCTCTCGGCTCTCAAGCCTCTCGACCAGGTCATCGAGGACAACCGCGCGGATGCCGAGTTCCGTGACGCACCGGACCGCAGGGCTTTCGCCCGCGACGTTGCGAACAAGGTGGTGCGATACCGCACCGAGCACGGTCTAAGTCAGCGTGAGCTGGCGGCTGTCGTCGGCCTGGTGCAGCCCCAGATCGCCAGGCTGGAGAGAGCCGACCACCAACCTTCCTCCGACACTCGGCGCTGATCATCTCTGGAGGGATCAAAACGCTGGGTCGCCGTCCTCACCTGACTGGTCGTTTCTAGCCATGATGTGGTGACACTGCTACGGTAGGTGGCAATGTCGATCGAACGGCCGGATGCGAGCGTCGATGTGCCGGCCGCTCCCGGGAGACCGGGGGCTGGGCCGAGCCAGGCCGAGGTGAAGGCGCGGCTGCTCGACCGGCTCACATCACCGGAGGCAGGCTCCCCCGTTTCCGCCGACGACACCGAATCCGATGGCTTGGCATCCGCAGGCTCGGCCCCTGAAGGCTCGGCGCGGCCGGAGACGGAACGTTCCAGGATCGACGCCAGGCTGGACGCGCTCGACCGCCGGAACACCTCGGATGATCGTGCTCCGTGGCCGGCCGACCGTCGGTCGGTAGAGGACACGCGGTCCGCCGATCCTTCGCCAGTGGAACGCAAGCTCGCGCTGCTCGACCGCGGGCCCGGCGGTGAGATGGACGCGGCCAGGAAGCAGGATCGGCCGGCCGGACCGGAGAAGCTGGGGTGGCGGCTCACGAGGATCTGGCGGGAAAGCCTCCCGACTCGAGATGGACGCGCCTTCTTCGAGAAGTCCGACACGGACATGCGGAGGACCGCGATGGCCGCCGAGCCGGTCCCGGGCACCTACACAGCCGACCTGCATGGCGACCCGTCGGGATTCCGGGTCGGCAAGGTCGCGCTCGACGCCCGGCAGCTCGGCGCGCTCATCCGCGCCGACGAGAACTGGCGCGGCCGACCGGTGCGGCTGCTGTCCTGCGAGACCGGGCAGGGCGACAACCCCGTGGCCCAGAAGGTCGCGGACGAACTCGGGGTCGCGGTAACGGCACCGACCGAGCTGGCCTGGGCCGACGACCGCGGTAACGTGTGGACGACATCAATGACCGAAAATGAGTACGGTCGTCTGGTGCAAACCGTTCCCCATGACGGCTCCTGGATCAATTTCCATCCGAGAGGCGAGGGCAAACAGAATGCCTGAGGTGTTCGGCAACATTAAGATAGCGAAACTGTTCGACGGCACTCAGGACGGCACCCCCTTCGCCGCCGATCGTCCGAAGCTTCCCGCCGGCCACGAACGGGCAGCATTTCTCGCCTATCTCCGCAGGGGTGAAGTCATCCTGCGCGCGGCGGGCCTCTCGGTGGACCGTTTGGACGAGTCACGCGGGAAGCAAGTTCCCATCGTGTTCCTGACAGACGGGGAATGGGTGTGGAGCGCATCGATCGCCTATTATCTGGAAGAGCACGATCTTCCGCCGGAGCCGGCGTTTCTCGACTATCTCCGCGGCCGGGACTTCACGTATGTGGCGCCGACGGAGGAACAGGTCAGCGCCGCGGCGGTGGCCCTGCGGGCGCGGTAGCGCCGCGGGGCCGGCAGCCTCGGCCCTGACCCCGCATCAACCCGCCTGAGCTGCCCCCTATTCGCCGTAGATCGTCTGGCCCGCCAGGTGATGGGTGTCGTTGAACCCGCGTAGCACTGCCGGGCCGTCGGAGTACCAGTCGATGGTCGTCATCGACACCAGATCTAGGTGGAGGCGGTAGAGCACGGCCGGTTCCGCCGCCAGCGCCAGCTGGGCCAACCCCTTGATCGGCGTGACGTGTGAGACGATGAGGACCCGCCCGCCTGGCTGCTCGGCGAGCAGCCGGTCACGCACCCGCGCTACCCGGGCCACGGTGGCGATCAGGCTCTCCCCGCCGGGCGGCGGGACGTGCGGGTCGGCGAGCCAGGCATTGAGCTCATCGGGGAACTTCTCACGCACCTCGGCGAAGGTCAGCCCCTCCCAGGCGCCGAAGTCGGTCTCCCGCAAATCGTCGACGACGACGTAGTCGCGGCCGAGGGCCTCGGCGGTCTGCCGGGCCCGCTTCAGCGGCGAACTGACGACGAGATCGAACGGCTCGTCGCGCAGCCGGTTCGCTACGGCCGCGGCCTGGCCGAGCCCGACGTCGGTCAGGGCCGCCTCGACCGTCCCGCTGAAGCGCTTCTCCACCGAGAGCGGGGTCTGCCCGTGGCGCAGCAGCACGGTCGTCGTCGGCGGTGCGGGCGGCGCCATCCAGCCGGAGAGCCGGTTCGTCGTCGGCGCGTGGTGCGGAACCGGGTCCGGGGACTGCGGGACCGCGGGTTCCCAGGCCCGCCCGGCGGCGGCGGCGTCCATCGCCTCGTTCGCGAGCCGATCGGCGTCGGCGTTGCGCGCGCGGGGCACCCACTGGAAACGGACCGCGGGGAACCGGGCGGCGAGTTCCGTCGCCTCGGCCACCAGCGGCCGCATCGCCGGATGCTTGACCTTCCACCGGCCGCTCATCTGCTCGACGACGAGCTTGGAGTCCATCCGGACCTCCAGCTCGGCGTCCGGGGCGATCTCAGCGGCGGCCCGCAGCCCGGCGATCAGCCCGGAGTACTCGGCGACGTTGTTCGTGGCGCGCCCGATCGAGTCCGCGCGCTCGGCCAGCAGCTTCCCCGAGCCGGCGTCGCGGACCACGGCCCCGTAGCCCGCCGGGCCCGGGTTACCCCGCGACCCGCCGTCGGCCTCGATGACCAGCCTGCGCACGGTGCCCATCTACATGCTCCCCTCGTCTACCCCCGAGGCGGGGGTCCCGCCGACGGTGCTACAGCCCCGATTCGGGGGTACGGACCAGGATGCGCCGGCACTCCTCACAGCGCACCACCTCATCCGCCGGCGCCGCCGCCACGGCGCGCAGGTCGCCGCCCGACAGCTCAAGATGGCAGCCCTGGCAGCGGCGGCGCAGCAGGGCCGCGGCGCCCACTCCGCTGGAGGACGCCCGGATCCGCTCGTACAGCGCGACCAGCGCCTCGGGCAGCTCCGGGACGAGAGCGTCGCGGTCGTGGCGCAGCCGCGCCACCTCGGCATCGAGCTCGGCGTAGGCCTTGTCCCGCGCGGCCACCGCCGCGTCGAGCTCGGCCTGCAGGGCCGATCGCTGCTGGGACAACGCGGAGAGCCGGCTCTCCAGGCCCTCGACGATCTCCATCTTCTCGAGCGCGTTGTCCTCGAGCACGCCCTGACGGCGGGTCAGCGAGGCGAGCTCCGCCTGCAGGTTCTCCAGCTCACGCGGCGTCGAGACGGCGCCGGAATCAAGCCGCTGGGAGTCACGGGCCGAACGGGTCCGCACGAGGTCGATCTCGTTCTCCAGCTTGCGCTGGGCACGCGCGACGTCGCTCAGCTCGGTCTGCACCCCGACGACCTCACCGTCCAACGAGGTCAGCGCGGCGGTGCGCTCGGTGATGACGGCGTGCTCCGGCAGACCGCGTCGGCGGGCCACCAACCGGTCGATACCGGTGTCGAGCGCCTGCAGATCGAGCAGGCGGAGCTGAACTGCTGGATCGGCCTTCATCGATTCCTCACTGGTACACCTGAACGACTACACCTGGCCGACCTGGTCGGGGCGACCAGGCCCGACCTGACCAGGCCCGACGCGGCGCCCTCCGGTGACCCGGGCCTCCGCGTGACCCGGGCCTCCGCGCCGCCGGCACCGCCTACCGGGACGGAACGTGCACCCGCCAGGGATCGGTCACGATAGCGGATACCGACGTGCTCACCGTACGTCCCCCCGCACGCAGACCGGCGCGCAGGCGGGTGGCGGCCTGGCTCAGCCAGGGCCATTCACTCGCCCAGTGGGCGACATCGACCACCACGACCCCATGCGCACCGACGGCGTCGAGGACGTGGTGATGCCGGCCGTCCGCGGTGACGAGGACGTCCGCTCCCGCGGCCTCGGCGGCGGCGACCAGTTCTCCCCCCGAGCCGCCGCACACCGCGATCCGCCGGACGAGCCGGTCCGCGGTACCCGTCGCCCGGACCCCGCCCGCCGTCGCCGGCAGCGCTCGGACGACCCGGGCGCAGAACCGTTCCAGGGACTCGGCCGTGGGCAGGTCACCGATCCGGCCGAGGCCCCAGCACACGCTCGCCCCGCCGGCACCGCCCTCACCACCGGCGCTGCTCCCGGCACCGCCCTCGTCGGCCCCGACGTTCGCCGGGGCGGACAGCGGGGCCGGGGCGGACAGCGGGGCCGGGGCGGACAGCGGGGCGACGTCACGCAACCCCAGCGCGTCGGCAAGCGCGTCACTCACGCCCGGCGCGGCGACATCGGCGTTCGTGTGCACGGTGTACAGGGCGACGCCGGCCCGGATCAGGGTGGCAGCGACCCGCCCGCCCGGACCGGTCTCGGCGACGCCGTGCACTCCCCGCAGGAACAGCGGGTGGTGGGTGACGAGCAGCTGAGCTCCCGCCGCGCCGGCCTCGGCCGCCACCTCGGGGGTCGGATCCACCGCGAACAGGACGGCCGAGGCCGGCGCGTCCAGATCACCCACCGCCAGTCCCACCGTGTCCCAGGACTCGGCCCAGGACGGAGGGAAGAAACGCTCAAGCACGGCCACACAGTCACGCACTGTCGCTGACGGAAAGGTCACCACCGTGACCCTACCCGCTTCGTCGCAGCGACCTGCCAGCCGGTCACGCTGTCCGGTGCCACACCCGGGCGCCGTGGGGGCGGTCGTCCCGGCCCCGTAACGTCACCGGTGGCAACACGCCTGCGATGTGCTGGCGAGCCGCGAGGAAAGGGCAGTCGTCATGGCGGACGTTTCGGTGCGATTCCAGGTGGCGGGGGATACCGAGATCGTGCTGAACCTCGCGACCCCGCAGGCTGTCCGGCTGGTGGAAGCCATCATGCGCAAGGTGGCCGAGGCCATGGGTGCGCCGGAACGGCCCGCCGTCGGGGCCATGTGGCCCGACGTGCCATCGGCGCAGGCACCGTTCGCTCCGGACCGACGCTGAGGCACTGGGACGCCGAGGCAGGCGGGCGGCTGCCCGGCTCCGGCCGATGGACGCCCGCCGCCGGCTGTGTTGGCGCAATCCCTCTGAACAAAGCAGGCGAAGGTACCAGATCGGCACTCTGCGTACTTGTTTTCACAAAAGCCGGCACAGCAAAGCCACAACACGATACAACTCCGCACAGCCATCCCCACCGCAAGGAAAACGATCAAGTATGGCGGGGGACGTACCGGCCGACGAACACGCGCTCATCATCTCGGCCGGAGGGGAGACGGGCCGAGCACTCCGTGCGGCGTTCGCGGCGATCGCACCCACCGACGCGTCCTTGGATGACGGGGTAGACCAGACCGCCGAGGGCGACGGCTCGCCAGCCGATCCCACCCTGGCCAACGAACGACGGCCGCTGCACCGCTACGGCAGGGTCCACGTGTTGGACCAGCCTCGGGGCACCTCCACGGCGACGGCGGAGCGCACCGCCGCCCGGCTGGCGGCGGCGGTACTCCCCCCCGCGGACGGCAGCGTCGTGTCGACCACCGGGGTGTCGCCCGGGCTGAACCGCGCCGAGACGCTCGGGCTGGACGCCTTCCGCCTGCGGGCCAGCGCCGCCTACCGGCAGCTCAAGCAGGAACGTCCCCGCGACGGCCGGCCATGGGACATGGACCGGCCCTGCACCGACATCCCGCCGCCCCGGGGCAGCTCGCCTGATCCGGACCGGCCGACACCGCATGCCCAGGCAACACCGCATACCCAGGCGAACGGGCGGGCCGAGGCCCAGAGCCCAACCGCCGCGCCCACGGACACCCGGGCCACGGATACCCGGGCCACCGCGCAGATCGCCCAGGCGTCCTCCCCCACCAGCGCGGCGCTGGAGGGATCGGTGGCCGTCGGGCTGATCATCGTGGAAGGGCCGACCACCGCGCTGCAACTGACCGCCGCGGAACGCACCAAGATCGTAGCTGAGGTGCAGAACGGGTTGTCCTGGTATGCAACCACGAACCCGGCTGCCGACCTGACCTTCCACTACGACATCCAGATCGTGCGGCTGTCCGTCCCACCGGACCCGAACGCGCCCGACCTCGAGGCGCTGTGGCGTGACCCCACCATGAGCCGGCTCGGCTACGCGGCCAGCTTCGACGGCGTCTACGACCACGTCGACGCGCTCCGGTCCCGGCTCGGCACCCGGTCCGCCTACTGCGCGTTCTTCACCAAGTATCCGCTGGGATACTTCGCGTACTCCTCGGTGGGTGGCCCCCGGCTCGTGATGTCCGTCGACAACGACGGCTGGGGACCGGACAATATCGACCGGGTCTTCACCCACGAGACCGGTCACATCTTCGGCGCTCCGGACGAGTACGCGGGCGCCCAGTGCGACTGCGGCGGTCGGTGGGGGGCGTTCCACGCCCCGAACGGCAACTGCGACGCCTGCGCGCCCGCGCCCGTCGACTGCCTGATGCGCTCGAACAGTTTCGCGCTGTGCCGCTACACCCCCAGCCACATCGGCTGGGGCCACGGAGTGAGCGGCAACCCGGCGCTTGTCCAGGCCAGGGGGCTCGGCCAGATCGGCAACTTCGACGCCGTCGTCCCCTCGGCCTTCGCCAGGCTGACCCACGTCTGGCGGGACAACGACGCGGCAGGCTTCCCCTGGATGGCCCCGTGGCAGACGGCTCAGGAGCTCGGCCGGATCGATGCCGCCACCATGATCCAGAGCACCCTGGCCAGGCCGGGACCCCTCGAGGTCGCCGTCCGGGTCGGCTCGACGCTGTACTTCCTGTGGCGGGACTCCACCGGCGCCTTCGCCTGGCACCCGCCGACCCGCCTCGTCCAGGGGGTGGGGGCGTTCCGTCGCTGGTGCAGAGCCGGCTGGGCACCAAGGGCAACTTCGAACTGCTCGTGCCCGCCGCGGACGTCGGCATCCTGCACCTGTGGCGCAACCATGACATCCACGGATCTCCGTGGAGCACTCCGAAGCTGTTCGGCGCGAACCTCGGGCGCGTCGACGCCGTCAGCCTCATCCACGGCACGCTGGGCGGCGGCAACGGGATGCTGGAAGCGGTCGCCCGGGTCGGCAACCGGCTCGTGCACCTCACCCGCGACAACGGGGCGGTCTGGCGCACCGGCCCCGTCTTCGCCGAGGGCGTGACGGGCAATCCGGTGCTCATCCAGAGCGCCTTCCCCGACGGCTCCCGCAACTTCGAGGTGGTCGTCCCCGCCGCGGACCGCGGGCTCATCCACTTCTATCGGAACAACGGCGCGCCCTCCCCGGTCTGGAGCGGACCGCGGCCGTTCGCACCGGAGCTGGGCCGGGTGGACGCCGTCTCGATGATCCAGAGCAACTTCGACGGGCATCTGGAGGTGCTCGCCCGCGTCGGCGACCGGCTCCACATGGTCTGGCGTTCGTCGGGCCCCGGTGCAAGCTGGTCGGTCCCCCGGCGCGTGTTCTGAGCCGCCGCGCGTGTTCTGAGCCGCCGCGCGGGGTCATCCGGCCGGCGCCGCCCCGGGTGGCCGGTCGGGCGGGAGGTACCCTGGCGTGTCCCAGGGCTCACCACCTGCGGGATCGCAGGTGCTTGGCGCCCCTCCGCGCCAGCCAGCCGTCGACGAACAGGCTCTCGGCTGCGGTAAGGGTCTCCCGCAGCACCGGGGGAACCTGATCGATGAAGACCCCGCACACCCCGGGCAGGGCAGCCACCTCCGGCGCCCGGGAGGGGGGCAGCGCCACGAGAGCCAGCCGGGGGCGCAAGGCCGAGGTCACGGTGCCGAGGACAGCCAGTTCGGCCAGTGGGTCGACATCCGTGCCGGTCGAGAAGCCCCGGTCCGGCCGATGGAAGACGACCAGTAGCTCCGGCTCGGTTTCCCACACCGGGCCATTCTCCCGCGAACGGACCCGGATGGAAGGTCCCCAGGCACCGACGGTCCACCGCCCGGGCTCCCGGTCCACCGCCCGAACCCGCGCCCGGTGAGAATCACAGCCCTTCGTGGATGGACACCATGGCTACCGGGGGACAGGGTTGGGACAAACGTCCGACTCCTGGTCGTGGACCCGCCCCAGGCGGTCCTCGCCCGACCGCCGCCGGCCGCTTCCGGTCCCGTCCGGGGCCGGAGAGGGCAGGGCAGGAAGAAGGCACCGCAGTTGAGCGAGCGGCTTCCTCTGTTCCCACTCGGGACGGTCCTGCTCCCCGGGCTGGTCCTACCCCTGGAGATCTTCGAGGAACGGTACCGGATCTTGGTGCGGAAACTGCTCGCGCAGCCCGCCGACCAGGTCCGACGGTTCGGAGTGATCGCCATCCGGCGAGGCCGGGAGGTGGGTCCGGCCCTGCCGGCGATCCACGACGTGGGCTGCACCGCCGTGCTGCGGCGCGTCCAGGAGCACTCCGACGGGCGGTTCTCGCTCATCACGGTGGGCGGTGACCGGTTCCGGATCCGCACGGTGGACCGGCACAGCGAGCCCTACCTCGTCGGGGATGTCGACTACCTGCCGGACGACGTCGGCGACACCGACGACACCGACGACACCGACGACACCGTTCCGGCGGTCCAGCGTCTGCTCCGAACCTACGCCGACCGGCTCGCCGCCACCGGCACCGTGCAGATCTCGCTGCCGGACCTCCCCGACGACCCGATCGCCCTTTCGTACGTGATCGCCGCCGCCGCCGTCACCGACGTCACCGAACGTCAGGGGCTGCTCGCCGCGCCGGACGCGGCCAACCGACTGCGGGCCGAACGGGCGCTGCTCCGCCGGGAGATCGGCCTCCTGGAAAAGATCACCACCATCGGATCGAGCGAGTTGCGCCGAGTCGATCCCAGCCCGAACTGACCCCCGCCCGAACTGACCCCGGGCCGAACCGTGGGACGTTCGCCACCCGGGGGATCGACGCTCAGTCCCCAGCCCCGACCTCAGCCCCAGTCCCGTGGCCGGGCGCGTCGCCGGGCGCGGTCGGACCCCGCCTGTCCTCGGCGGCGTCCGACTGGGCCCGTGAGGTCACCCACAGCCCGACGAGGAGCACGAGCAGGGCGGCCACCGGCATGACAAAGTAGAGCCCGCCCGCGCGGACCTTCATGTCCACCAGGCCGGTGAGCAGCGGAGAGGCGTCCTTCGGCAGCGCGTGCAGCAGCTGGGGCGAGCGTCGCTGGTGGCCGATCCAGCCGGCGATCAGCGAGCCGCCGATGCCGCCGGCGGCGAGCCCGACCGGGACCGGCCATCCCCCGTCCCGGACCCGCCAGCACGCCACGGCACCGCCGATCACGCCGGCGACCGCGCAGATCAGAGCGAACCGGACGTCGATGTCGCTCTGGACCGTAAACGCCGATTCATGCCCGTCCAACGCCACGGCAAGATCCAGATGGGGCGCGGTCGCGGCCCAGAGCAGGCCGAGCGGGAAGCCGGCGAGCGCCATCGCCGCCGCGCAGATCAGGCCGGCGACGGCCGCCGAACGAGCACCGAACGCCCGGCCCGGGTTCCGCCCGGGCGGCGCCGGCTCACCGGCCGCGGGGACGGCGATCGCCGGATCGAGGGTCGGCTGACCAGGGTGGTGCGGCCCGTCCCCGAGTGGGATAGACAGCGCGGCCGGCTCGACTCCGCGGATGCCCGACGACCGCTCCATCATGACGCGCTTTCTGCCACTGGCTGTCTGTCCCCTCGTCCCCGGCCTACCAGCATCCCCGGCCTACCAGCGCATTGTCGCCGACCGGCCGCAGGCCGTTGACCCTACCGCGCCGGTCGGTCCCGCAGCGGTCCTGCTACTACGCTGGCCCCGCTAACTATGACGCCCTCAGGACGTGCCGACACGGCGCAGTGCCATCGCCGCGACAGACAGCGCCGCCATCCCGACGGCGGCGCAGATCCCGAGGTCGAGGACCACCTTCGCCCAGTCGACACCGGGTTGGAAGGCTGCCGCGAGGGCGTCCACCGCGTAGCTGCTGGGCAACGCGTCCCGCGCCCAGCGGCCGACCTCGGGCAGCCGGCCGGAGGGGATCACACCGAAGAACAGCACGATGCTCATTCCGAGCTGGCCGGCGACGGTCGCGAGCTCCGGCCGAGGGGCGAGCAGGCCAATCGCCGCCCCGAGCCCGGACAGGCAGATCCCGGCAAGCGCCACGACGGGCAGCAGCAACCACAGGCCGGACAGCGGCAGCCCGTAGAGCAGCGCCCCCAGCACCGCGGTGACGACAGTGCCGGGCGCCGCGAAGGTCGCGTACGAGGCCGCCGTGCCCAGCACCACCGCGACGCCGGACACCGGCAACGTGAGGTAGTAGTCCAGGGCACCGGCCGCCCGCAGCACCCCGAACCGCTGGGCCAGCAGGTTCAACGCGACGAAGGCGACCACGAGCACCGTGGAACCCGCCACGACCTGCCCGGCGGCCGTGGTGTCGCCGACGTCGAGGATCCCGCGCAGCAGCACGAGGATCCCGACCGACTGGAACGACGCGACGAACAACAGCGGGATCCGTCCCACCTTGGAGCGGGCGAGCTGCCCGCGGTAGACCGCACCGAACGCGGTGCGGAACGACGTCGGCGGCGGCAGCTGCGGCGGGGCACTGCTCGGCGGGGCGGAGGCCGACGCCGGCCGCGTGGCGGGAGCCGGGCGGCCATCCGCGACCGATGGCGCCGGCACCCCGGGTGCCCCGCCACCGGGTGCCCCGCGCGCGTCCGGAACGACGGTCACCGGAAAATCACGATCATGCGCGCTCCAGGTCCCGCGACCTGCCGCCGAGGGTGAGGTACACGTCCTCCAGCGAGGGGGTGGCGAGACTGAAATCGTCCAGCGCAGCGAACGCCGGGCCGGCGGTCAACCGGCCGAGGGCGTCACGGGCCGCGGCCGGAGCCAACCGGATGGTCCACCGCCGTCCGTTGACCACGGCGAGCGCGGCCAACGTCGCGACGGTGGGGTCGTCCGCGGGCGGGTCGTGGCGCCACGCGAGGTCGAGCCGGACGTCACCGGACAACGATGCCTTGAGCTGGCCCGGAGTGTCGCAGGCGATCACCCGCCCGGCATCCAGGACGGCGACCCGGTCAAGCACCGACTCTGCCTCGAGGACGTTGTGCGTGATCAGCAGGACGGTGACACCGACGGTGTCCCGGCGACGTTGCAGCGCCGACCACACGGCCCGCCGGGCGACGGGGTCGAGGCCGGTGGTCGGCTCGTCGAGGACGAGCATCGGCCGGTCCCCCACCAGGGTGGTAGCGACACACGCCAGCCGGCGTTGCCCACCGGACAGCTTCGACAGCGGGCGATGCGCCACCGCCTCCAGACCGAGCTCGCCGAGCACGGCGTCACGGACCGCCCGCACGGCGGGGCGGGGAACGCCGCGCATGCGGGCGGTGGTCGCCACGGCGGTGGCGACCGGCAGCTCGGCCAGCGCGAGATCGTCCTGGCCCAGATAGGCGGCGAGCCGGGCCGGCAGACCGCGGGCGGCCAGCACGTCGCGGCCAAAAAGGGTGATCGTGCCCGCGTCCGGCCGCAGCAGACCCATCAACTGGCGGACCAGCGTGGTCTTCCCGGCGCCGTTCGGCCCGAGCACCCCGAACACCTCGCCCTGCCGGACGTCGAGATCGATTCGATCATTGGCGAGAACGGCATGCTCACCCGTCCCGTGCCGCCGGGTGAGCCCGCGGACCGCGTAGCTCAACACATCGACCATTGTCGCAGTCGGAGCCGGTCGATGGTCCCGGGCCGACAACGGGCGCTGATCACACCGCGCTGCTCATCCACACCACGACGTCGAGCATCCGCAGCGGGGTGATCGGGGGACCCGCGACGGGCACCAGCGCCCCGAGCCGGCGGAACTCCTCGGCGTTCTCCCGCAGGTCGTACTGCATCGCGCGGATGAGCAGGCCCATGTACTGCCGCCAGGACCGCCCGTCCCGCGGCGACGGCGGGACGCAGTCCTCGTGCTGGTAGAAGATCCTCACCTTGGAGTCGAACAACGGGACCAGGGCGGGCCGCTTGCGGTGCAGCACCTTGGCGATGAGGGAGCCCTTGACGTCCCGGTCGGAGACGTCCGGGTCGTCGAGGGGGTCGTAGAGCGCTGCGACCAGATCGAGGGTGACCTCGTCGGCCTCGATGAGCTCGATGCCGGGAGGAAGGCTGTCCAACGCCCGCTGCAGCAACGGCATCAGCGCGGTGAGCGTGTGCATCCGATCCAGGTCCACGTGCACGCCGAGCAGGCATGGGGCCAGGAGATCCCCGGTGCACAGCAGATCCGGATCACTATTGGTGACCAGGCCGTCGTAGTACGGGTAGGCGTAGCGCAGACCTCGCTTGCGCGGCCCCAGGTACTCCTCGAGCAGGCTCTCCGCGTCGAAGACCTCCCGGGTGCCCTTCGCCAGCTTCAACCTGGGTCTCCTCATCATGATCCGTGAACTCCCCGGCCGGTCGCAACCCCAGGTGACGAAGCCGGTCTCGCCCCTCATCCTCTCCTGTCCCGGTCGACGATGGCGCAGGGGTCGGATGCCACGCCAGAACGGTCACCGTCCGCCACCCGTGCCCGGCACGCCGTCCGATCATGCGGACGGCTCGACCGGATCAGCGACGACCCGGGGACAGTGGGATGAATCTCACACCCGGCGGCCCGCTTCCCGGTGGGGCCGGGTCCACCACCCGCACCCGGGGATCGGTCGCGAGCTGCGAGAGCCGGCCGGCCGGGGCGCGGACCACCGCGGCGAACAGACACCCGCACCCGGCCCGCAGGTCGTTCGCCGCCCGCCGCTCGCGGTCAGCGGCGGCGGTGTCGCCGACCTGTGTGTCGGCGGCGGCTCGGGCATCCGCCTGGGCCGCCGCCGACCCGAAGGCCGCCCGGACGTCGGCCACCGGATCGCGCACGACGGCCTGCTCCTGTTCACCCCCGATACCGGCGGTGAAGAACACCTGGACGGTCCGGAAGTCGCCGAACACCGCGAGCAGGTCGGCGGGGGTGCGGGGCGCGGTGAGACTGGCCACGGCGTAGAGATCGGCGCCGGGGGCGGCCGAGGTCAGCAACGCGAGGTTCTGCCGGCTGGCGCCGAGGTAGTCGGCGACCGGGTCGTTCGGCCCGGGGCCGATCGTCACCGCGGGCAGCGCGGGCGCCACCGGCTGGTCGGGCACCGCCGGCTGGTTCGCGGACGTCGGCTGGTTCGCGGACGTCGCTGCCTGCCCGGTCGCCGAGGAGGACGGTCCGGACGACGGAGCATGATCGACGCCCTGCAGGATCGCGGCCGTCGCGCTCACCACGATCAACGCGACGAGTCCGAGGACGAGCATCCGGACGCCCCAGTCCACCACCCCGCCGGGCGTGACTCCGGCCACGTCGAGCAGGGCCGGCGGACCGTCATCGTCGTCGGAGCCGGCAGGCGAGGGCCGGACCCGGTCCCGGGTCCGGCGGACCCGACCGATCTCCCGCTCCGCCAGGCCCACCATCCACGCCCGGACGATCGCGATCGCGCGAGAGGTCGCCGGCAGCGTGCGGGCGTCGACCCGATCGAGCAGCGCCCCCAACCCGTGGACCGGTGGGCGCACGGTGGACCACCCCCGGCCGGCGGGGGCCGGGGCCGGCACCGCT